>JBGPOG010000022.1:0-17689 GCA_041487935.1 Chthonomonadia bacterium
CATTACGTGCAACGTGTTGCCGGCAGCATCAATTGCTCGGAATGACGGTTTCGCGACGTTGTTGTCGTTGTAATGACGTTATTGAGACACTACACTAGATCGCATTAGTTTGTTAAAACCATTCGGGCTTCGGCAGAGTGCCGAAGCCCGAATGGTTTTGGATTTGTAATACCGCGTCGCACTCTTATTGGATTGCGGCGGGCCCCCTATTTTGCGTGGGCCTGATGGTTACCCTGATCCAGGAATCCCGATGCCGATAGAACCACGTTACCCATCGCATCTTTAATCAGGTATGTCGCATGATCTTTGGTTCCCGGCTCACCTCCGTCGGTGAAGGTGAACTCGATGGTGAAGCCGGCAACCCCATTCAGCTTACCCGTGCCTCTGCCAACGAACGTGTTGAATCCCGCGGCGGGCGGATTCGGCGCTGGCAGGTTCGGATCAAGTAAGCAGAAAGCAAACGTAAGCGTTTCGAGATGGAAGTTGTTCTCCGGGTTCTTGCCCCAATTGATCTCCAGGCTATTCGGCAGCAGGTTGATATTGCAGTGCAGCTCAAACCCGTGAGTAATTCGCTTGCCGGCCGAATCGAAGATGCTTCCGCCGCCGGTCATTCGGCCGGTTCCCGTGTGAGTGTATTTGAAATTGCACTCGTGGTCCTCACCGGAGACCAGCATGTCCTGGCAGGTCGTCGTGGTGGTCGAGCAATCTTCCACGTCGGGTGGAACGGTTACGGTGTAATTGCCGGGGATCAAGTCGTCGAACGAGTAAGTCCCGCCGGCAGCAGTTACCGTCGTCTTGTTGACAACTGCCAGATTGATATCCGTTCCAGTCAAGGTGACGGTCACGCCGGCCAGTCCTTCTCCTGGGTCCGGCGAACCGCTGCCGTTCTTGTCGCACCACAACAGACCGTGGATCCGGCCTGGCGGTGGCACGAACTCGAAGTCGCAGACTTCCGTTTCACCGGGATCGAGCGTGTGGCCGCACGGGTTCTGGCTGATATTCGTGCAATTCCCGGACGATGCCGGCGCCAGGACACTATACGTGCCCGGAAGAAGATTGTCGAATAAATACGCGCCGTCGGCGAGAGTCTGTGTCATCTTATTGACCGAGTTGCCGTTGAAGTCTGTGCCGGTTAGCTTAACAGTCTCACCGGGCAGTCCTTCGCCGGAGTCCAGCGCGCCGTTGAAGTTATCGTCACACCAGAGCACGCCCTTGATCGCGGCCAAGGCCGGAGCGGTTGTAATGTGCTCGATCTGCGAGACGCTTGCAAAGGTGACGACATTGAAAGCGTTGCTGTTCGGATTCCACCGGACCTGGAAGACATTCCCGGAGGGCGCGCCCCCCGCCGGAAACTCGGCTGCAACGATCACGTCTCCAACCGCGCTTCCAAGCGCGCCTCCGTTGTTGGCAAGATCGGGCGCTTTCAACGAGACGATCTTGGAATTGGCCGTCCCGTTGTAGGTGGCCATGTAGAGATCGTAGCCGGCGGACAGCACCTCGCAGTCCTCCAGTTTGATCGGCGTGCCGTGGTCGTCTAGCAGCACGCGACTATCTGCGACGGTCCCGTTCGGACGGATCGCGGCGACAATCGGCTGCGGGGTGACGAATTCGGCGCCGGTTAGGAGCGCGCCCGCCCAAGGACCGTATTTCGGGTCGTTGGGAATAGTGGTCAGTCCTTCCAGATGGACCGTAGCGGTATAGATTGGAGTTGCCAGGGCCTGGTTCCCGAAGACGTTGCCGGAGGTGTCGACGAGCATTGCGACCCCGCCGGCGGACCGGACCCGCCATATCCGCGCTGGACCAAAGGTGTCATTCGATTGTATCAGCAGGAGGTCGCCTCCAAATGCGCCGGTTCTATCGACATGAATACCGCCGCGAAAACCGAGATCCCTGAAGCCAGCGGGCAGCGTCAGCCAGGGTGTTGTCGGGGTTCCGGCTGGATCGAGCTTGCCGATCTCCCCGGGTAGCGCTAATCCCATGCCGAAATAGGTTTCGCCCTTGAGAAATCCGCCAGTTGTGTTTTCTCGGACAGTGGTCAGGTAGATTTCGTTGGTTAAACCTGAAACGGTGGAGAATTGGGCGAAGGCGCCGTCTCTCGCGAGTGTCTCAAAATTGTGCGGAGTTCCGTTTATATAGTTAACTGAGACAATGAGTTTATCCAGCGTCGGACTGTAGTCGATGCCGATGGGAAATGGAGCTGCAGCGGAAACTGTGACGAGTTTGTTTTGCAGCGGCTGGGAACCGGCCTGTGCGAGTGCAGTCGCACAAATGAATGTAACGATCGAGGCGACAACAACGGGCTGGCGTCTCAAACAAGCAAACATTCGAGTTCCTCCTTAGTCCATCGCGTCGTAGCGCGGCACACAATCCATCGTGTGAATAGGGAAAGCGCCGTTGCCTTTCCTTATTCGGTGCAGCGCTTGCTGGTGTTTGTGTTGGCGGCAGCTTAGACGGCGAATCCCTGAATCGACACCGACTCCCGAACTCCCAAGTGCATCAGGGTCTGCTTTCTATTACTTCGAGGCGTTCAGTTTTGAGCCATCAAGTCACGTCATGTGCGATCCCTCCTCTGTTTAGAAACATGTCCATTCTTCAAGTTCGTTTTGGTTTGACGCGCGTGCGGCGGATACTGTTCCCGAAGGTCAAAATGTGCAGGAGTTATCGTGTCTTCCGGTGAACCGGACGGGTGTGTAACAACGGGATTGGGTGAAGGACTCGGCCGTGGCTCGATTCGAACGACATTTTTCTGTGGAAGAGGCTCGCGAAAAGCTGCCCGAGCTGAAGCGGCAGTTCGAGCGCATTCACAGCTTGTACACCGAAATCCAGGAGCTTCAACAGGACTTCGAGGCCGTTCAAAAACTCGTGCGGGCGAACGGCCATTCTCCAAAGGAAACCGGTTTCGGCCCGCGGGTTCATGAGCTGCAGGCGATGATTAAAGAGATTGTGGACGCCGGAATTGAAATAAAAGACATCGCCCGGGGACTGGTGGATTTTCCGCATTGGCGTGACGGCGAGGAAGTGTTCCTATGTTGGGAGCGCGGTGAGAACGACATCAAATTCTGGCACCGCATCGAAGATGGCTACGCGGGCCGGCAGCCACTCGAATGATTGCGGACCCGAATCCGACCCTGGATTGGAATGGCAATGTGGAGTGTCTCACTGCGATCAGCGATTGTCAATTGCAAGTGGTGCGGTTCTGATGCGCTATGTCATCGGTGTCGATGGTGGGCAGACCAGTACGTCCGCCGTGCTGGCGGATGAACAAGGATCCCTTCTTGGCGCGGGTATAAGCGGACCGGCAAACCACATCCACGAGCCTGGCGGCGTGGAACGCGTGCGGCGATCCCTGTTTGATGCGATCGGACGGGCTATAGCGGCTGCTGCGATCGAGATCCCGGGAATTGCCTGCGCCTATCTTGGAATGACCGGCGGCGGCCCGGCAATGGAAGATGTTTGCAGGCCGGCTGTGGCTGCCGAAAGCGTCGTATTGGGCCACGATAGCTTGATCGCACTGTACTCCGTTACCTTCGGGCGACCGGGAGTGGTTGTGATCGGCGGGACGGGCTCGGTGGGGTTCGGGCGGTCTGCCGACGGTGTTGAATTCCGGACGGGCGGTTGGGGATACCTCATGGGCGATGAGGGGAGCGGTTACTGGATCGGTTTACAGGCGCTAAACACAATTACTCGGGCCGCGGACGACCGAGGACCGCGGACTTCTCTGTCCAAGCAGGTTTTGGAACAATTCGAATGTGAGACTCTTCTGGATTTGCACCGGCGACTTTACGGCGGCGAGATCGGTCGACCGGAGATTGCGGGGATTGCTTCCACCGTCGGCCGAGCTGCAAGCTCGGGGGATCGGGTTTCGAAGACGATTCTGGACGAAGCCGGCCGGCAGCTAGGAACGTTAGCGACGGCGGTCATTCTTCGGTTGAGGATGGGCCAGACTCCGGTCTTGGTTGGCATGGCGGGCGGAGTATTCGATGCCGGCGAATCCGTTCGATCTCCGTTTATTGAAGCTGTTCAACGGGTCGCGCCGGATGCACAATTCATCTTGCCGCGCATTCCGCAGGCTGCCGCCGCTGCTCTTCTTGCGCTGGAACACATCGGAGTTTCGATCGATGACGCCGTCCTGCGGCGCGTGGAAAACACCCTCGAATGTGTACGACTGAAGTGAATCGCCAATGAATTCCATTATCGAATCTCTACGAAACGGACTTATCGTTTCCTGTCAGGCGTCGCCCGGCACGCCGCTCGATTCGCCGCAGATCATGGCCGCTCTCGCGCGCAGCGCGGAGCTTGGGGGCGCGGTTGGGATCCGCGCGAACCACGGTCCAAACATTTCGGCCGTCACCGAGGCGGTCAATCTGCCTGTTATCGGAATCAAGAAACGGGATGTTACGGGATACGACGTATACATTACGCCTGAACTCGTCGATGTCGAGGAGGCGCGAAACGCTGGAGCGCGCATCATTGCCCTGGACGCAACTGCACGACCACGGCCGGGACCCCACAACTTTGGCGACCTGGTAAAGCACATCCACGAACGGGCCGGCTTGCTGGTAATGGCGGACGTATCGACGTTCGATGAAGGAGTGACTGCCGCGCGGGCTGGAGCCGATCTGATCGCGACCACGATGAGCGGACACACACCGTATACCGCAGACCGGAGGACTCGCGGCCCCGATTACGAGCTTGTAACGGCTCTCTCCGACGCGCTAAATCCACCGGCGGCGCGCATGCGAGGAACCGGCGTACCGGTCATTTGCGAAGGAAGAATCCATACTCCGCACGAGGCGATGCTGGCTCTCGAGGCTGGCGCGTATGCGGTTGTCGTGGGCACCGCGATTACGGCGCCGGGATGGATCGCGGAACAGTTCGCCGCGGCGCTGCACCGGGTCCACAAATCGCCGGCGCCCGGGGACTAGCCGCCAACCGCTGCTCCTCGGAGGTTCTCAAAAATCCGCCGGGTCGATCGGCTGCGATTGAGCGTGTAGAAGTGTATTCCTGGTGCGCCGCCACCCAGTAATGCCTGGCACTGCTCCGACGCCCATTCGATTCCAACCTCGGTCACGGCATCGGGATCGTCTTGAACGGCCTCCAGCCTCTGCCGCATTGCCGCGGGAATGGATGCTCCGCACATCGTCTTATACTTTTCCAACTGGCCTATATTGGATACGGGCATCAAACCCGGGACAATCGGCAGATCGATTCCGATCTTGCGCGCACGATCGACGAATCGAAAGTAATCCTCGGAATCGAAGAAAAGCTGCGTGACCAGGAAATCGAGCCCGGCGTCGACCTTGATCTTAAGATGCCGGAGGTCGGCCTCCATGTCCGCGCACTCGACGTGGCCTTCGGGATAACAGCCTGAACCGATGCAGAAGTCGAATTCGAAGCGTATAAATCTCACCAGATCGGAGCCGTGTGCAAACCCGCCTGCCGCCTGAACGTATTGCGTCTCTCCTTTTGGCGGATCTCCGCGCAGCGCGATGATGTTCTCGATCCCCTGCGCCTTAAGCCGTTCGAGTATCGCGCCGATCTCAGCGGCGCTGTGGCCTACGCAGGTGAGGTGAGCGGCCGCCTCGATGTTTAACTGATTCTTGATCCGGCCAACCAGATCGATCGTGCGCTCCCTCGTGCTGCCGCCTGCGCCGTAAGTTACGGAAACGAACGAAGGGTTCAGCGGAGCGAGCTTCTCGATGGTGGTATACAGTCCTTCGAGCGCTTCCGGTGTCTTTGGCGGGAAGAATTCGAATGAAAACACCGGCCTGTCGTCTTTAAAGCAATCTTTGATGTACATTGATCTTGTAGAGGTCAGATTCGTACTCGCGCTCGTCCTCGGCTCCACTGTCCACGATACTCTGGCGAGAAGGCGCGACGCACCCAGATCGATAGCGAAGACCTGCTCCAGCACGCTGATAAGTACGATACTTTACCCCAATTGACGCTCTCAATCAGTAAGAACCGAGCAAATCCAGTCTTTTCTGCAGGAGCTCGGGGAACTTTCGAAGATAGGCGGCATTAAGCGGGGAGGGGTGAGGAAGCGGCGCAACAATGATGTTCTTGCTAACTGTTTGCCCGCCAAATTGGCCGCTGAATGAGCATTCGATTTCCGACTCGAATCGGTCTTCCCGATTCCAATGCGCGGAAATTGCCTCCTTGCCGGCGTACCTTTCAAACCAAAAAAAGGCTTCGCGACCAAGCGTGACGATGCGATTGCCGGTCCAATAACACGCGAGAAGAGCTTCGATGTATGGCCGGAAACCCTCTCTCACTGCCGCGGGATATGCTTTGTTGCCAACAGGCTTATACGGAACTGTATTCGTCAGCAACACGTTGGTTAGCGCTTCATTTAGCGTATTGTTGGCCGCGGACGGTTCATTTCCGAAAGTTCTCTTGTATAATGCCATCCGCACGCGCCTTCCGGCGCCGCCAATGAGCGGTTGTCCTTTTTGCACTTCATCCCGGCCCAGGTCCCTGGCAAAGAAGGCCACCGGCGAGCTCAGGCTGCCGGCGAAGAGAATCGGATCGAATGGATCTCTCCCAGCTCTATCGTACGCTTCGCGATCGATCGACATCTCGATTGTTTCCGCAACCCGTCTAATTGCCGAATTTAACGATTGAGGGCCACACACCGTGTATGCATCGAGTAGCGATAATTGCTTCTTCATAACGATCTTCCAGATTATCCGGTAACGTCGGGCGGCCCATTTGGCAGGATTTGCGCGTCCTGTGCCCGAAATTGAAGTCTTAGTAGTTAGAGGGTCATCATCGATCGGCGCTGCGCGAGATTGTGGGCATCACGCGGGAAACTATGGAAACCGCCGTCCGTTTCTCCAGCAGCCCGAGAGTAGTCGCTTCACATTAAGACTTGGAAGGAGAAATGAATGCGGAATCTATGTAAATCGCTGGTAGCGGCTGCGCTGGTCTTTGGCGCGCTGCAATCAACAGGCGCGCAGCCGGCAGCCCACAGGACAATGGTTGCCAATTACGCGCCCACTCGGGCTGCAACTGCAGCCACCCCGGATCCGGTATCCAGCGCGCTCAATCCTTTCAGCAACATTGGTTTGCGCGGCGGCGCGATGGTCAGTCCCCGCGGCGCGGGTCTCGTTGGTTTGGATTACACGATCCCAAACATTGTCGGCCTCGGAACCGGCGCTCATACCCGCATCGATGCGGACGTGATTTTCAAGGCCAACCTCGGTGGCGTCAACACGATCATACCGATCACGGTGGATCAGCTCTACACGTCTCCCGCGTCCGTCACCGGCCGTACCGTGTACTATGGCGGCGGGATTGGCGCCGTGCTTAGTGGACCGGCTAAATTCGACGGAAAACTCGTCCTCGGAATGGACCTCGTCAAGTCGCTTGGAGCCGAGGTCAACGTCCACTTTACCGAGCGCGATACTCTGTTGACCATTCTCGCGCGGTTCCACATGTAGGCGGACGTAGAACTGGAGGAGTGGGGTAGTGGAGTAGTGGAGCAGTGGCATGGCACAACGTTGGTGTCCGTCGCTTTGCGACTGGAATCGAATCAATAATTCCAATACTCCGACTGTTCGCTACCCTTTACTCCACTACTCCACCACTCCAATACTCCACCACTCCACTCCTCCAATACTCCATCACCCCGATTTTACTCTCCACGCTTCCTCACGCAATGGCTCGTCCATATCCGGCGGGATTGGCAATAGCCCAAAGCGAACCATCTGATCGTGGGTTGCTTGAGCTGCGAGTATCGTGGCGAACCCGGGAAATATCAACGCCATACCTACACCCGAAATCGCAAGCGGCGCTCCCAATGCGATCAGAAACGCAAGGAGGCCGAATGTATACCCGGGGGCTGAAGAGGCGAGCAAGAATCCGTTACGGAAGACCGAAATGAGTCGCGCCCGCCCTCCGTCATCCCGTTTGATAATGCCCTGGTCCGATGCGATCAATAGCGGCCAATGATACAGGCAATTCATTCCCCAGAACACAAGCATGTAGCCGCAGGCAATCCCTGCAAGAATCCAGCCCAAACCTCCGCGGCTGAAATAAAACACAACGTAGAGACCCAATACGGCGATTACGCCCGCCTGAACCGCGGCAATCGCCACGGACCGTGAATAGAGCCGGACGAACCCGATCCACAAATCCGAGTAAGACGGTTCGTCGCGGGTAATAACTCGATGAGCGAGGAAAGATATCCCTGCAGCCAGTGCCGGAACGATTAGAAGGAAAGTCACCATCGTAACTGCTAATGCCATGCTGAGTTTGCCCGATATCGCAGCGAGCTTCATGCCGGCAAATAGTGGCAGGGCGAATCCCACAAATAGAGTAAGGCTGCTCGCGCAAACCAGTCCCAGGGAGTCCCACGCGGCGCGAATTCCCCCGCGAAGGGTTTTGGCGATGCTGAGCGGAACTTGGAGATTGTTTCCTAAAGCGTTCAACGGGTCCCGATCCTCTAAACGGTGTATCGGCATAGTATCACCGTTTCGAAGATTCGGTCAAGCGTAGTTCCAGCATAGCGCGGCTTCGCAGTTGGTTGGTGGCGACGCTTACATCAGGGATACGTGTTAAGCGGCCTTGTTCAACTCGCCGGCTTGCCCGCGCAAGCTAAGAGCTATCTCGATTTCACCGTAACTGGTAATCATGGGAATCATCAGTGCGTGGATATCTACGGTCGAGATTCTCATGGATTTGCCACGAATAATCGTGGGGGGCGTAATATCGCAAATATAGCCCGCCTGGGCGAGCAAAGACATTGAGTTTCCGGTGATCATATTGCCAAGTTCACTGATTGCACTGGCCGCTAATTGATCGAACTCCGTCACAGGCATACCGATCATTGCAGATGCCAGGCGGTACGCGGTCTCCATACTCATGCCGTAAACCACTTGCCCTGAAACCATTCCAGTAACGCCTGTGATAATGCTGCACTCACCCGATGGCAAATGGGCCGGACGCAGCGATATCTTCCCTTTGGTTGGCTCGCTGCCGAGGACCGCGGTCAACACGCTAAAGGAAGCTGAAACAAATGGGTTTATGAACTCGACTTTCATCGTCGCACTTACCTCTCGTTAGCCTATCTGCTTCTGGATCGATGCGATCACTTTGTCGTGTTGAAAGGGCTTGACAATGAAGTCGCGCGCGCCCGCGCCGATAGCTTCCAGAACCATGTTTTTCTGGCCCATCGCCGTGCACATTATGACGCGGGCGTTGGGATCGAATTTCTTTATTTCCTTAAGAGCTGTGATGCCGTCCATCTCAGGCATCGTTATGTCCATGGTGACGAGATCCGGTTTACAAGACTGATACAACTGCACGGATTCACGTCCGTTCGACGCCTCGCCCGCAACCTCGTATCCGTGTTGGGTCAAGATGTTCCGCAATGTCACGCGCATAAAAAGCGCATCGTCCGTGATGAGTACACGCTTTGCCAATGATGTTCCTCCAAACGGTGAGGCAGTTCAAGCCCGCCTTGATTACTCGGTCAAGTTAGTTGGGGATGAAGGGGCTGACAATTCTTCGTCCCGGTAGTCGATGAACCTGCGTACCTTGGATACGGCGGTTTATTGCCACCAAATGCGACGCATTCCTTTCAAGCAACTCAACAGTTCACAAGGAACGGCATTTGCGGCTTGCCCGATAGATCGATAATCACTTATCGAACCCTGCGTTGAGTTCTTTTACACCGCGCATCTTGGCTGGCAGACTCGACTTCCCGTATTCTTTGTCATCCCACCGTTCGGTCACAACGGAGCCGTTCGGCATTCTCATTGGCGATAGAGCGACCACGAACAGGATCGGCATTACAGTTGTTCCCCAGAACCCCACCAATCTACAACGTGAAACCACTTCGGGCGGTATATAGATCGAATTAGCCGGGCAATGCCGAACGCGGATTGCCAAGCGGCTTTGTTAGAACCGCTTTCCCCCGCGCGTCCTGAACGAACATGACGCGTTCTTGAGGAACCTCGATGAGAGTCTTGGCATTCTGTATCTCGATCCAAACGCCGGGATGGACGACTTTCGCAACCGTAACGCTGCTCTTCGGGTTGCCTTGCGCGCCCATCCCTACCAGGCGCTTCTCCGTGCTCAACTGTCGAAACCGCTCCTCGATCTCTCTCTTCTGGTCGAGGAGTGTCTGCATGAGCAAATTCGAACCCTTGCGGCGGAATTTTGCAGATTGCACTCCGCCTCGCGAGAGGCCCTCGCAAATGCTCGTGAACTTGTGCTCGCACTCTTCGATCTCTTCAACCAGCTCGTTGCGGCGCCAGGTTGAAACGAGATCCGCGCCGGCATGGATGTGTGTTTCGGCGAATTCAGGCGAGCCCAAACATGCCGCATCGACTCCGTCGGTCGCATTGAGATAGCCACCCACGAACGACGCCCCATCGAGGGCAATGAGCTTTCTCCGGGCGTTTATCTCGCAGTCTTCAAGCGACTTCAACACATAAACGCTGCCTTCTGTGATCACCCGTGCGCCCACCGCGCGAGTAATGTATACGTCTCCGGTGGTTCGTATTGTCGTGCCGCTTACCGTGCCCTCGATTGCGACGACGCCATTCGCGCGAATATACCGGCAGTTAACGTCGCCGTGAACGATCGCTCCGAATTGGAACTGGTGAACGCCGCCGTTCAGCGGACCAGGGACGCCGTGCAGCAAATGAACGAGCAGACGGGATTCGCGCAATTCCACGTAACCATCGCCGATTGCCACGAGGCGCTCTCCATCCCCTAAAAGCTTGATGCCCGTTTCATAGATGAAGGGCAGTGGCTTGCCGGGAGTGGGAGGCACCGGCATCGGAGGAAAAGTAACGGTCTGACCGGGCGTGCCAGGAGTTGCGCTCGTAATCGAGGCAAGAATCTGACCGACCGAAACTGCCCTCGATTCCTCAATGGCAAAATAATCTATGAGCCCGTCGGGGCGTCGAGGAATGCCCTTTGACAAGATGTCGTTATCGATCTTCCACGTTACTTTGGCGTCCGTGCCGTTCCGCGGGAGCGCTCCCTGCGCCACAACGACGGTGACAAGATTTGCGAGCGTCCCGGAGACTTCCTTGACAGCCTCTTCGATCGCCGAGCTCTGGATCCCGATCGAGACTCCCATCTTGTGAATCTTCTCCATCACGTACTCGATGGTCACCGAGCTCCCATTGCCGGTTGGGCGATGAAAGGTTGCCGAAAGTTGTGTTTTTTCGTCGTTGAACTGGAGGTCTACGGAGCTATCCGTACTCTGTTCGGCCATTCCAACCCCTCTTGCTTGATTGTTCGACCCGTTGAAATTCCAACTGGCTGCTTGAAAGCGACATACATTGAATACCGCGCAGATGGGGCTGGCAGATTCACATCCAGCAGGGGATTGGTGCCTATGTCTTAAGGGCTTTTTGCCATGATTATAGGTGTTTTTGAGAGTTCGATTTTGGATTCTCGGATTAACATGGAAAGTCTAATACATAGAGACGTTGCTCGTGCGCGCAAGCACTTCAGTCTTCTCGCAGGAGTTTGAGCGAGGATGGGACGCCCGTTTCGGAGCGCGTCTTTGTTAAGGCCCTAAGTATTGGCCGCCGGCAATCCAATAATGGATTGGTTATGAAGCCCATCGCACCGTGTGAAAAGCATTGGGGCTGTAAGAGGTGAAGACACTTTCTATGGATTCTAAATCCGTGAGTTACAGAAGGCAACGAGCTAAGGGGCTGTTGAAACTCGGGGCTGCAGTGGATATTTTTGAAGCATCCAATCTGCACGCAACTGCGCGGCTTGCCTTCCAAGATGAAAAGGCAACAACGGTCTGCATTGACCTTTCTCATCTCGAAAAACTCGACCTCACGGCGATCCAGATTCTTCTTGCGCTGCGCAACGACTTGCGAGCCTCCGGACGCGCCTTCGAAAGCGAAGGCATGAGTCCGGAGATAAAGGAAAGATTGGACAAACTCGGTATATCGATGAATTGAGCCGGGATCCCCGCTCCTATTTAGAGAGGTTTAGCTCACTGTTTGTATCGCCCCCTGCCGGACGACCTGTCGCATCCGATGGCAATTCATCTTCGTTAGCCCCAATACTGTTCGGTTACGCCACCTGGCGAGTAAACTCGCGGCTACTCATAGCGAAGTCCACCGTCGTGGACTGGACATCGGGAATCTTAAACGAACAGTATTGTCGTTAGCCCGGATTATTCATCTGCTACTGGAATGCGGGCGTCCCGCCCGCATTCCGCCAGGTTCATGAATAAGTCAGGTTAGAAGATAGTTCCATCCCATTGTCGCAAACGAAACCCCACGAGGCGTCCAACCGGGTTATTGGAGTCAGTAATGGCTAAGACAGCCTTAATCGTAGACGATTCGCGCACAATGCGCCGCATGATCGCGTTAAGTCTCGGGCGGGCGGGGTTCGATATCATCGAAGGCGGAAATGGTGAGGAAGCCCTGGCAAAGCTCGCCGCCCTTCCAGGCGGAAAAGTGGACCTCATCATTACCGATTTGAATATGCCCGTCATGGACGGTTTCGCGTTCATCCGGAAAGTGCGCCTGCAAGCTTCCACGCGGTTTACGCCCATTCTCCTTCTTACAACGGAGGGCAACGAGAGCCGCAAAGCGGAAGGCAAATTGGCGGGCGCGACCGGATGGATCGTCAAACCATTCAATCCGGATCAACTTCTCAGAGTAATCGATATGGTGGTTACCTCATGAATCTCGATCTGGAGATGCTGCGCCAGACTTTCTTTGAAGAAACGACCGACCTCCTTGGCGAATTCGAAAGTTCATTGTTGCGCCTGGAAGATTCGGACGGCGATAAGGAAATTCTCGATAGAATTTTTCGCTGCGCTCATTCCATAAAAGGTGGGAGCGCAACGTTTGGGTTCACGGCAATCGCGCAATTCACGCACTCATTAGAGACCCTGCTGGACAAATTGCGCAACGGTTTGATTAAAGCGAACGCTGAACTGATCGGACTATTGCTCGAGTCTCTGGACCAGCTCACCGCTCTCGTTGCGGTCGAGCAAGGGCTAGTGGCAGACGCTCCCGATTCATCAGCGCTATTGGCAAGAATTGAATTGGCCATCGAGTGCGCGGAGGGAGACCCCGATCCCGATTCGGATGAGACTCTGTGGCGCGTCAATATCCGCTTCTATCCAGGAGCCGGCTGTCTGCGGCAGGGAACCGATCCACTCTTACTCGTCTCCAAAATCCTGGAAGGCGGGCCCTCGCTTGATACGTCGTGCGATGCGTCCAGGCTCCCAGGCCTCGCCGATCTTGATCCGGAAGCCTGTTATCTCGGATGGAATCTCGAGATGCTGTCTACCTGGGCAGAGAGTCGCTTCAGAGAAATCGTCGAGTTCGTCGCGGACGAAAACCAATTCGAGATACACGCCGTCGATGCATTCGAAACCTCAACGGCCGAACCTCTGGGCGGAGCCGGCTCCATGTCTTCCCGCTCGAATGGCGACTTCTTGGGAAGCATGGGAGGTGCGACCGAGCAATCGGAGGATTCAGCAGCGCTTACGGCTCCAAAGAAGGCCCCTCGTACAGCGGCGCCCTCCGCAAGCTCGGACAATCATACGCTGCGGGTGTCCACGGACAAAGTGGACAAGCTAATCAACCTCGTCGGCGAGCTGGTCATTAATCAGTCCATGCTCAACGAAGTGGTCCAGGATTTCTCCATGGAGAAGCTGCCGCGTCTGATGGAGGCCGTTGCCGAGATGGCGCGCGGCTCTCGCGAGCTGCAAGAGCGAGTGATGGGCATACGAATGCTGCCTATCAAGCACGCATTTGGCCGATTTCCGCGTCTCGTTCGAGATCTTTCGGCCGCAAACGGTAAGCTGATCGACCTACGAACCACAGGCGAAGAGACCGAGCTCGACAAGACGGTGATCGAGGCGATTGCAGACCCGTTGACGCACTTGGTACGCAACTCGGTCGACCACGGTCTCGAGCCGCCGGACGAGCGTATTGACTCCGGAAAGCCTGAAATGGGTACGCTCGCGCTTCATGCGTTCCACGAGGGCGGAAATATCGTCGTCGAGGTCGAGGACGATGGACGCGGCCTCAATCGCGATCGAATCTTACAGAAGGCGACCGAGCGCGGCCTGGTGGCAGAGGGCGAAATACCGTCCGACGAAGCAATCTACAATTTCATTTTTCATCCTGGATTTTCAACCGCCAACCAGGTCACGGATCTGTCGGGGCGGGGGGTCGGACTGGATATTGTAAAGCAGGGCGTCCAGGCGCTCGGCGGCTCGGTCACTTTGAGCTCGACCCCTGGCAACGGAACGCGATTCCGAATCCGGCTGCCCCTTACGATGGCCATCCTGGAGGGGCTTTCCGTGTCAGCGGGCGGGGAGATCTATATTCTCCCGCTGACCAGTATCGTGGAGAGCATCCGTCCGAAATCCGGAGACGTACGCCTTCTTGCGGGAGAGAAGGAAGTCGTCCTGGTTCGCGGCGAAGTGCTGCCGATCATACGGCTCTGCAGCGTCTTTGGCGCAACAGCCCTGGTGACGGATCCCACGCAGGCGCTTATCGTTATCGTTGAAAACGACCGGCGGAAGATCGCGCTGATGGTGGACGAGTTGATCGGGCAGAGCCAGGTCGTGATCAAGAGCTTGGAGTCGAATTACCGCAAAGTGGACGGCATCGCGGGAGCAACGATCATGGGGAACGGGCGAGTTGCGCTCATTCTCGACATCGCAGGAGTGATCCAGAGATCACGGGAAGCATCCGAACAGTTAACTCTCGCGGCTTGATCGTTCGGTTCGCCAGCTAAACAGACGGCGGTTGGCGCCGCACAGCCTTGGAGCGAAACTCTCGCGATTCCCCATCGGCATGATGTAAACGAATTCGAGCACTCGCCGGCCTCGAGGCCGGCTCGATCGACCTGGAGGATATGATAGTGAAGTGGTTTCTTAACCTGAAGATTGGCCGCAAGCTGGCAATCGGCTTTGGCTTGCTTATGATTGCGCTGGTAGCGGTCGGCGGATTATCGATCGTCCGGATGGGGGATATCAATGCTAAGACGAAGCTCATCAAGGAAGAGGCGTTGGAAGGGATTGGATCTTGCATTCCAATCGCAAACGACACAAGTTTATTGCGCTTGACCGAGTACAGACAACTCGCTGCCGTTGATAGGGCGGCTAGGCAGGACGCGGAAGAAACAATGACGGCGGCCCTGGAGCGATTGCTAAAAGAGGGCAAGGACTACGAGCAGACGATTACCGCGGCTCAGGATCGCACGAACTTCGATGAGTTCAAGAAGCGGTGGAGCGCTTACATGGCCGATCACGGCCGGCAGGTAACTCTCGCGCGTGAGGGAAAAGTCAAGGAAGGCCACAAGCTGCTCGCGCAGCGCCGCGACACGTATCTCGGCGCGATTCAACAGTTGGGTGTCGTCGTGGATTTTGGCTTGAAGTCGGGTGCAGAGCGTACGAAGGAAGCCGAGCACTCCTATACCAGCGCCCGCACATTGATTCTGACGATTACGTTCACTGCGATTTTGCTTGGCGCACTGGCAGGCTGGTTCATCACCGTCAACATCACGCGTCCGGCGCAGCAGATTACCGAGCGGATGGAGATGTTGGGCGGCGCCTGTATCACGGATTTGGGCAATGCGATAGGGGCAATGGCACAGGGCGACCTGACAGTGAAAATACAGCCTAAGACGCCGCTGCTCGAGATCGACACCAAGGACGAATTCGGCAAGATCGCCGCGACATTCAACGCAATGCGAAACAGCAGCGTCGCGACGATCGAGTCCTATGGCCGGATGCAGGCCGGCATTTCCGCTTTGATCGCGGAAGTTATGACGGCATCTGAGCGCATCGCAGCGGGCGCGAACTAGGTATCCGCAGGCAATGAAGACCTCTCGCAGCGCACCGAAGAGCAGGCCAGCAGCCTGGAAGAGACCGCCTCGAGCATGGAAGAGATGACCTCCACCGTCAAGCAGAATGCCGAGAACTCAAGGCAGGCGAACCAGCTTGCGGCCCAGGCTCGTGAAGTGGCGGAGAAAGGCGGCGCCATCGTGACCGGTGCGGTCTCCTCCATGCAAGAGATCAGCAACTCGAGCAAGAAAATCGCCGATATTATCTCCGTGATCGACGAGATCGCCTTCCAGACGAACCTTCTCGCATTGAACGCTGCCGTTGAAGCCGCTCGCGTCGGGGAGCAGGGCAAGGGTTTTGCCGTGGTCGCTGCCGAGGTCAGGAGCCTGGCCGGACGCAGCGCTACGGCTGCCAAGGAAATCAAGCAGCTCGTTCAAGAGAGCGTGGCAAGGGTATCGGAGGGCAGCCAGCAGGTTAATACTAGCGGCGAGACGCTGGATGAGATCGTTCTCTCTGTGAAAAAGGTAGCCGACATCATCGCAGAGATCGCTGCCGCTTCGCAGGAACAGGCTACCGGTATCGAACAGGTGAACAAAGCCGTCATGCAGATGGATGAGATAACGCAGCAGAACGCGGCCCTTGTCGAAGAAGCCAGCGCGGCGAGCCATTCCATGGCCCAGCAGGCGAGCGGATTGCGTATGACGGTTTCCCAGTTCAAGCTCGACGAATCCTACCTGAGATCGGCTCAACAATCCGTCCAAGCGGGTGTCGCAGCCGAATCGGAATCCGTCTGGAAAGCGACGGGCACACACGGCAAGCCCAGGACGAGCCGCCCCACGCGCAAGCCCGTTCTGAAACTGGCTCACTCTTCCGCTCCGGCAGATGATTTCGAAGAGTTCTAGAAGAGCGGCGACCCACGTCCGCTGCCCATGAAGGGAAATTACCAGGATTGGAATTTCCCTTCATGGGCAAGGGGCTGTCTCAACGTCAGCGTGCTGCGACACTATGGAGAAACCAATGTCAACAATCGATACAAATAACCCGACGGACCAGGTTGCACGGGTCGAAAGCACCAATCAGTTCTTGACGTTCTCCCTGGGCGGAGAAGAGTACGGAGTCGATATCCTGAAGGTACAGGAAATCAAGGGATTCGTGCCGGCGACCCGCATTCCCAACGCTCCACCGGATGTCGTTGGAGTGATCAACCTGCGCGGCACGATCGTCCCGATTGTGGACCTCAGGCGCAAATTCAGACTCGACGCAATCGAATACGACCAGTTCACGGCCATCGTCGTTCTGATGGTCCAGGAACGCGTCATGGGCGTCATCGTGGACCGAGTGTCGGAAGTTACCAACATTCTCCCTGCCGACATTCAGCCTCCGCCGGACCTTGGAACCGGGATGGCGGCTAAGGCCATCCAGGGCATGGGGAAGGTCGGCGGCAAGCTCATCATCCTATTGAATATCGATGATGTTCTTCTGGAGGATAGCACCGCCATGGCACCGGCCGCGTGATCGTCCTCGTTAAACGCATATTTATGGAACGTTGCGTTCCCTGTAGGCAATGTCCGCCAAGAACGCTGATTTCGCTGGGGCGCACATTGAACTGCGGTTTGCACCCACACCCCGATCAGACCGCTGACCGGAGGACCGCTGTACGGTCGGAATCCTAGTTCGGGGAGTTCTAGAAGCGGGGCCGAAAACCCGCTTCGCCGAAAAACACCCGAGTTTTGCCGGGTCAAAAAATCCGGGATTCGGGCGAGAGGCGGCTCTCCGGGCATTCTGACGCGAAGTTCCTTGTGCTTCCAATCGCCAGACAGACTTTCCGGCATCGCTTCTAGTGTAGTGTCTCAGTAATGTCATTACATCGACGGCAAAGTGGCAACGACA
>JBGPOG010000023.1:0-17533 GCA_041487935.1 Chthonomonadia bacterium
GCTCACGGCGGGCGGCCTGGATCCGTGTCTTCGGCTCTCAACGTTCGCCGCCCACATCATCCACGAATATCTTGCCTCCGAGCGCCCCGACGTGTTGATTGCCTACTCCGGCGTCCGCCTGAGACCCAAGTTCCGATCGAGAAGATGGATGCGCACTCTGTTCAAAGGCATTCGCAATCCCCGGACCATGGAATGGGCGTTCTGCGTCATGCAGCCGAGCATGTTTCGGCCTCTCGCGCACCGGGTATTCTTCGGACGCGGATCGTTTCCCGACCTGCCGATCGAAATTCCCTATCCGCAATGTAGAAGTCTACAGGGAGTAGTGGGAGTAGAGGAGTAAAAGGAGTAAAGGAGCAAAGGCAGTAGAGGGATTGAGGAGCAGCATCGATATGAAGGACTTAGCCGCCGTTGAGGAATCCCGCAATACTCCTCTTACTCCATTTGATCCCTTTACTCCACTTCAGAGATCGGCGGGAATTGGGCATTGGATGTTAAGCTTTCGTGTTTTTCGCACAGATTATTGCAAAATCGGTCTTGATATGTTATAGTAGCGCAGTTCCCCGATCCACGGGGCAGTGTTTGGCCGCGAGAATCTGCCGTATCGGATGCTCCTCCGCCGTTTCCCCGGCTGGTTGCCTTCCTGATCGACCGGATCCTGTCGCAAGCTTCAAACACACTTTTCCGAAGGAAGGACATCAAGCATGGCAACGACCGGTACGGTCAAGTGGTTCAATGCCACGAAGGGTTTTGGCTTCATATCCCCCGAGAGCGGCGAGGATGTGTTCGTGCACTTCAGCGCGATCCAGTCTGCCGGTTATCGCGAGCTTCACGAGGGCCAGCGCGTCGAATTCGACGTCGAGCAGGACCCGCGCGGCAAGGGACTTCGAGCGGCGAACGTCACCGTTCTGTAAGCTGCCTCATATTTCTGAACTAAATGCGGACCGCCCAAGTTGGGCGGTCCATTTTCGCTCATAAAGGGTAGATCTCAGCCCGGCTCCACTGATATTCGATCGGCTCGACCTCGTAGCAGATCTCCGGGGCCACGTTTTTGTCTGCGAAGAACTGCCACTCGGCTTCCTCAGCATTGGTGCGAAACGTAAAGAGCCAGCAGCGGACAAGCCTGCCCCGCATGGTGAATGGGTTGGAGGGCATTGTGCTAATTCGTTCGCAGCAGCCGGCTAACGAGGTAGAAGCACACCGCACCGGTTCCATTGAGGAATATCATCCAGGCCGCCAGAGTCTTCCACCAGGCAACACCGAGTCCGTTGAGCTGAAGAGTGAGCGTGGCTGCCATTACGGCGTTCGCCAGCGCGACACAGTTGAAGTTGAAAGTTACCGGATCGATTCCCACGGCCGCGTACACATGAACCGCATTGAGAACTGCTCCCGAAACCAGGACTCCTTCCCCATAAGCCATCGTCACGAGGCATGCCTGGCCGCAAGTCAGCATTCGTATTCGGGTAATGAGAACAAGCGCGGGCCCAAAGATACACCAGGCCAGCCCCGCGGAGAGCGCCATCCAGATTCCGGCGGGACCGGGCCGCCACCCCTCAACTACCAGGCCGATCGAGCCTCCGTAGATCAACGACCCGCCGACGGCGATTGCCGCCAACGCGGCCCAGGCTCCCGCCACTTCTCCGATACCGGCATTGGAAGCGTCGAATGAAAGCAGTTGCACGACTGGCCGCCGCAGCATCTCTATTAAGGTTGGCGGTGGAAGTGAGGAGGCTGTCGAATGTTTCAATCTGCCCTGCTTATTCGCGTATAGAAGGATCGAAAGGTGCGCGGGCCCGGTAGCGCGCGCGTGTAACGCGATTCCATTATTCGAAGCTCATTCGCTTTTGGCTTCTGACTGGCAGAAGTTGCCCGTAGGAATACGCGATTCCTTCCGTTTATCGGCGCGACCGATAAGATCCAGGAGATCGTCCATCGGATTGGCGGAAGGGTTCGGCGCCATCACGGAGCTGAACGTCCAAACGACGCTCAGGGATAAGATCGATCTGGAGGTCGAGCCGTATCCGGTGGTAGGCATGTGCAACCCGAATCTCGCCTCGCAAGCGATTGCCGTCGAGCATCAAATCGGGGTGATGCTTCCGTGCAGCGCGTTCATCCACGAATGCGGCGGGGAGGTCCACGTCCTGGCTCAAGATCCCGTACTAATGGCCCAGGTATCCAACAACGCTGACCTTTCGTCAATCGCGAATGAAGCAAGCCAGCGGATTAAGAGGGCGCTCCAAAGTCTGATTGCGTAAGGACGCACGGGAAACGCTGATTTTCTATAACGAAATGTGGAACGATCGGTCATGGAGATAGGTATATATAGATGTTCATAGATTATTGATAACGGAGGCATTTGCTGTGATCGCTCGTTCGGAAACACCCTTGATCGACATGGAAACGCTCGAACGCATTGCGCCCATGATTCGAACCGTCGCGCATCCCTTGAGGCTGCGAATTATCGATTATCTTGCGCGCGAGGGTGAGCCGCGCAGCGTGACCGAGATTATCAATGCCGCAAACGCCGAACAGGCGATTGTGAGCCAGCAGCTTCGTATCTTGAAGGACCAGGGGGTGCTTTCGGCTCGCAGAGAAGGGAATTACGTCCGTTACCAGATCGCTGAACCGAGCGCGTTGGCCCTCTTGGAGTGCATCCGGAAGCGATCAGGCGAGAAGTAGTCGCGGCCGTATCGTTTGGATAAAATATTACAATATCGCTATATTCAGATATAGCAGTAACCATTGCCGCCGTAGATTTGATCCGGATTGCGAGGTTGAAGAATGAGAAACCAAAGACTTTGGACTGCAGCGCTCGCCGTCGTTGCCTTCACCGCCGGAATGTGGTGTATTGTCGCGCATCGTTCACCGTCCAGCGGAGGTTCTGCCATAGAGATTCAAGCCAATTCCCGACAGGCCCTCGTTGTCACGACCGAAAGCGTCGAGAACCTCAACGTCCCGCGATGGCTAGACGTGACCGGCACGGTTCGAATGGAGCTGGAGGCGCCTATAGGAACGAAAGTGGCCGGGCGAATTGTCGCTGTGCGCGTGCGGGAAGGTGATTCTGTCCGCCGGGGCCAGCCTCTGATCGAGCTCGACGCCCGGGACTTCGACGCCTCAATCGGCCAGGCGAACGCAAACGTCCGCGCTGCAATAGTAGGACGGGATGCGGCCAAGGTTGCAGCAGGGATGGAAATCTCTTTGAGCGAGGCGCGCATCGACGACGCACAAGCCAGGCTCGAGCAGAGCGAAGCCGCGCTCAAAGCTGCCGGCGCGAAGCTCGACTTGCTTCGAACTGGTCCTCGCAAGCAGGAACGCGCTCAGGCGGTCCTGGCTGTGATCCAGGCGAAATCCAGCCTGGCGCTGGCCGACGGCAATCTAAAGCGGATGCAATCCCTTGTGGACGAGGGGGCTATCTCCCGCCAGTATTTTGACACAATAAGGACTCAGTACGAGGTCGCAAAAGCTCAATACGAATCAGCCAGGGAGGCACAAAGCCTCACGGAAGAAGGCACCCGGCAGGAAGAGATTCGCGCCGCGGAGCAATCGCAGCGCCAGGCCCAGGCCGAGGTCAACCAGTCACGAGCCGGCCTGGCAAAAGCCCGGGCAGAGGCGCAGCAGATCAACGTAAGAAATCAGGAAATCAGGTCCGCGGAAGCGCAAATCAGCCAGTCGAATGCGGCTGTCGAATTTGCAAGGGTCACGCGTGACTACGCGACCATCACCGCGCCGTTCGACGGTATCGTCGCAGCAAAGCTTACGGACCCCGGAGCGATGGCGGGACCCGGAACGCCCCTGTTGAAAATCCAGGGCGGCCGCGTTCGGCTGGAAGCCGTGGTCCCTGAGAGCAGTTTAGGTTACGCGAATCTGGGCAAAGAAATCGAAGTCCGCCTGGATGCAATCCCGGGCCGCACTCTGCCGGGTAAGGTCTCGGAGATTACGCCCCAAGGCGATGCGGCGAGCCATACATTCATCGTGAAGATCGACCTCCCAAACGACGCAGGCGCCCGCTCCGGAATGTTTGGCCGCGCGCGGCTCAAGACAGGGGTTGAACGCCGCCTTACCGTCCCAGCTACGGCCGTCTGGGAGCGCGAGGGGCTGCATTACGTTTACGTCGTAGACGCACAAAACTCCGCCCGGCTGCGAATGGTGACGGTGGGCGATCCCGACGCTGGGCGTCTTCCGATCCTCTCCGGATTGAATAGCGGCGAACGGATTGCGGCGAACGGTCGCGAGCAGTTGTTCGACGGCGCGCGAGTAAGAAACAGGTGAGCGTCAAATGGAAACCCCGATGCGCGTAGGAATGGCAGGGCGATTGGCGGCAGCCTTCATCAACTCGAAGCTGACGCCCCTCCTCATCATCGCGTCGTTGGCGATGGGCGCATTTGCAGTGCTTCGCACTCCGCGCGAGGAAGAGCCTCAGATCATCGTCCCCATGGCGGACGTAATCGTCAACATGCCCGGCGCGTCGTCCGTCGAAGTTGAGCGGCGAGTGACGACGCCGATGGAGAAGCTCATCTGGGAGATTCCCGGCGTCGAGTACGTCTACTCTACCTCTGCGCCCGGCCAGGCGATGACCGTCGTCAGGTTTTACGTGGGACAGAACCAGGAAGCGGCGTTCGTCCGGCTGCGCGAGAAGCTGCAGTCCCATTACGACATCATTCCGCCGGGCGCTTCGCTGCCGATTATCAAGCCGCGTTCGATCGACGACGTCCCCATCCTCGCCCTGACCTTGCACAGCAATAAGTATGACGACTACGCTCTTCGCCAACTCGCCTCGCGGGTCGAGGACTCCGTCAAGCAGGTAGACGACGTTTCGGAGACATCGATCATCGGCGGCAGGCGGCGCGAGATGCGGATTACGCTTGACAAAGCGAAACTCGCCGGTTTTGGATTGACGCCGGATGGAGTCGCCCTGGCATTGCCGGCGGCCAACCAGCGTTCACAGACGGGTGGATTCTCGAAAAACAACGAGGATCTCTCGATCCGGACTGGATCTTTCATCAAGTCCGCGCGAGACGCGGAGAATGTCGTCGTCGGCAGTCCGAACGGCCGCCCGATCTACCTGAAGGATATTGCGAAGGTGACGGACGGGCGCGAGGAGCTGAAGAGTTACGTCCTTTTCGGAAAGGGTCGAGTCGAGAGTCGACGTGGAGTCGAGAGTCGAGAGTCGAGAGTCGATAGAGGACAGTCGGCAGGCTCGCGCAAGCGTACTCGCGACTCTGGACTCTGGACTCTGGACTCTCCACCCTCAACTCTCGACTCCGCGGTGACGATTTCGGTCGCCAAACGCCCCGGCAAGAACGCAATCGACGTGGCCCACAGGGTTCTGGCCAAGGTTGATACCCTGAAGGGCACGCTGCTTCCGGCGGACGTCGAGGTGGCCGTGACGCGGAACTACGGCGAGACCGCCGGCGAAAAGTCCGGCGAGCTGCTCTACCACATGATGATCGCCGTGATTTCGGTGACGCTCCTCATTGCTCTGGCGCTGGGCAAGCGGGAATCCCTGGTCGTCGCCGTGGCGATCCCGGTTACGCTGGCGCTGACCTTGCTCGTCTTTTACCTCTACGGATATACCCTCAACCGGATCACGCTATTCGCCCTGATTTTCTCGATCGGCATCCTGGTGGACGATGCAATCGTGGTCGTGGAGAACATCGTCCGCCACTACCGGCTGCCGGAAAACGACGGTAAGTCACGACTTGACACGGCCATCCACGCGGTGGACGAGGTCGGCAACCCCACCATTCTCGCGACATTCACCGTCATCGCGGCAATCCTGCCCATGGCCTTCGTCGGCGGGTTGATGGGCCCATACATGCGGCCGATCCCCGTGGGGGCCTCGGCCGCGATGATCTTCTCGCTCTTGATCGCCTTCATCGTGACGCCCTACGCGGCCTATCGGCTTTTGAGGAACGAAGCGCGGGAGCACACCGCCGCAGTGGCAGAGTCGGGCAACGGCAAGAATGGCCGCAAATCGCGTAAGCATGACCCAGTCACAGAATTAGGAAGTTTACCAGTACACGACGGGCATGGGGTGAAAGACGACTTTCTCACGCGAATCTACCGCAAGATCATGACGCCCCTCCTCGAATCGTGGCCGATTCGCGCGGGATTCTTCGTCGGGATTGCTCTGCTCCTATTTGGGGCCATGGCGCTGGTGGGCCTTAAGATCGTAACCGTTAAAATGCTGCCGTTCGACAATAAGAACGAGTTCCAGATCATGGTCGATATGCCGACCGGCACAACGCTGGAGCAGACCGCCGCGGCGGCTCGGGCACTCTCCGATTATGTGGCGACCGTTCCGGAGGTCCGCGACTTTCAACTTTACGCCGGCACGGCCGGCCCGTTCAACTTCAACGGCCTGGTCCGGCACTATTTCACCCGCAGCGCGCCCTACCAGGCCGACATCCAGGTGAACCTGGTCGGGAAGGGAGAGCGGAAGCTGCAGAGCCACGGGATCGTCAAGCGAATCCGGCCGGATATCGAGCGCATCGCCAGGCAGTGGGGCGTGAGAGTGAAGATCGCCGAAGTCCCGCCGGGACCGCCGGTGTTGCAAACACTGGTTGCGGAAATCTACGGGCCGACCTCCGAACAGCGGACCGCGACGGCCGCTCAAGTGAAACACATCTTCGAGACGACCACCGGGGTTACTGACGTCGACTGGTACATGGACGACGACCAGCCGACGTACCAGTTCGAGGTGGATAAGGAGAAGGCGGCCCGCAGCGGCGTGGATACCGAGACGGTGAACCGAACTCTGTCCATGTGCCTCGCGGGCCAGGCGGTTGGTCTCGTCCACGACGAGTCGGCGCACGAGGATGTCCCGATCGTGCTGCAGCTTTCGAGAACGGAGCGCAGCGGTCTTGCCGCGCTTCAGGAGGTCTATGTCCCCACCCGCGATGGGCGTGTAGCGCCGCTAAGCGAACTGGTGAGTCCGGTGCGCATCCCGACCGAGAAAGCCATCTACCACAAGAATCTGCTACCGGTGATCTACGTGACCGGCGACGTGACGGGCCGGCAGGAGAGCCCGGTCTATGCAATCCTGGCGATGAACCGCGCCATCGACAAACTGACGCTGCCGGAAGGATACAAGCTCAATATCTTAAGCACTCATCTCCCGTTCACCACCGACAAGCTCCAGATGAAGTGGGACGGCGAGTGGCATATCACGTATGAGGTCTTTCGGGATCTCGGCATCGCGTTCGGCGCGGTGATGGCGCTGATCTACATCCTGGTGGTGGCCTGGTTCCAATCCTTCAAGACCCCGCTCGTGATCATGGCGCCGATTCCGTTGACGCTGGTCGGAATCCTTCCGGCGCACGCCCTATTGGGAGCGTTCTTCACGGCAACCTCCATGATCGGCTTCATCGCGGGCGCCGGGATTATCGTGCGCAACTCGATCATCCTGGTCGACTTCATCGAGCTGCGCCTCAGACAGGGGATGCCGCTCGAGCAGGCGGTGATCGATGCCGGCGCCACCCGCTTCCGCCCGATGCTGCTGACGGCGGCCGCCGTCATCGTGGGATCGTTCGTGATTCTGTTCGACCCGATCTTCCAAGGTCTGGCTATTTCGCTGATGGCCGGGGAGATCGCTTCGACGCTGATGTCGCGGCTGGCGGTGCCCGTGCTCTACTTTATGATGCGAAGCCGCGAACCACTTGTAATAGGAGAACAAAATGGACTTGCTGTGGATCATCGGATTTCTGGCCCTGTGGCTGCTGCTCCAGTACTACATCCTGCCAAAGTTGGGAGTGCCGACCTGAGTGTCGCCACCGGGCCGCGCGGCGGGATCGTGCGAGATAGAAAAGAGAGAAAACCGGCCGAAAGGAAAAAGCGATGAGCGTTGAGCGCCGGCTGCGACGTGGATTCACGAAGACATGAAGAACGAGGATGCGTTGGACGATAAGGGAATTGTCGCGCCGTGCCGCGCGTGTGGCCGGAGGAATCGCGCGCCTTATTCGCTCCTCGGAGAGGTAGGGCAGTGCGGGCGCTGCAAGGCTCCGTTCGAGCCGCCCAGCGTTCCTATTGAGGTGGATACCGAGCCACATTTCCGCTCTCTCATCAGCGGCTCGCGGCTTCCCGTTGTGGTGGATTTCTGGGCGCCGTGGTGCCAGCCGTGCCGGATGGTGGCGCCGGAGATTGTGAAAGTGGCGGCGGCGGGCAAGGGAGAATTCATCGTCGTCAAAGTGAATACCGAAGCGCTACCCGGTATCGGCGCTCAATATGAGATCCGTTCGATCCCAACAATGGCCGTGTTCGTGGCGGGACGGGAAGCAGCGCGCACGACGGGAGCGAGACCGGCGCAGGCGATAGAGAAGTTTGTGCGTGAATCAATGAATTTCCCAAGAAGCCGCTGACATGAGCAGAGCAGTTGGATCGATTGTGCTTGTAACTTGTACCTCCAATGAACACCTGCGGCTCGATTCGCCGTCCCGCGAAAGTTGAAGAGGCATGACTTCGTTGTCGCGCCTCTTCAATTTACGCACAATACGGGAGTTCCGGAATCCGCCGCGCGCAACCTGAATGATGCTTGCGAGGGAGATTGTTGGGGCTATGCTGAGAGGTGTGGGATTCGTGGCGAAGGTATCGATCGCCTACGCTGGGACGGTGGCGCCCTACAAGAGTTTGGAGAAGCTCTGTTCGATAGGGATTCAGCCCACGCGCGGAGAATTACCGCGAAGAGGCCCGGCAGATAACAAAGTAGCTCCTTTTATTCCGGCGTGAGCAATAAATAGCCAGAACGCCCCGATACCCTTCCTGTGGCAAGGATTTCGTTGCGGTCGTTAACACTAATAGCCGATATCAGTACTATTCCCGTCGCGGGCTGGATAAGTGAGTTCAGGTCCTGGATTTGGTCATTTGCATAACGGATGGCGCGGGTGTCATCAAGCATGGAGCCGGCATATCCGACCACGATTCCGCTGCTGTTCGAGGATTTTGGAAATGTTGGCTGTTCGGGGGCTAACTTACCAAGATCGGTCAAGTGACCTCGTTCCCACCGGAATGGAATGACATTGCTTCCAAGTCCATCATGAGTCCCAACCACCTGTCCCACAGAGTTTAATCCGCCCAGATCGAGATTTATGCCGCCGCTGGGTGAAGCTATGGGCTGTAAGTTCCCATTTTCCCAAAGGAATACTCCTTCGCTCGACCCGATCAACACCTGAGACCGATCGTTCACCGCATACGCGATTGCGCTAGTGCTGTTTAGCGTGAGATCGGTTAGCACCCCTTTATGTACTAGAAATGCGTGAGACGACCCATTCGTTGCAGTGAACGTGCCGACGATATCTCCTTGATTATTAATTCCAGTGGCAGAGCTTGAACCGGGACCGAGAACCGCCGCGAGGTCGGTCATGTGACCGTTCGCATAGAGGAAAGCATGGTGGGCGGACGTGCTGTCAAAGGTCGATACACCTACGACTTGACCACTGTCACTTATGGACGCGCCGTAGCTAGAGCCTCCTGCCGCGAGTGCACCGAGAAACTGGAGGTTTCTTCCATCGGAAAGAATGGCCTGCAGTACGCCTGATCAGGTAAATGAGTCGCCTGTATACTTGCCATTACTCGAAGCAGCCGTAACGTGTGTACCCAAGGGGCCGCCCATCCGGCCGAGGTCTACTACGCGATACCGTGTCTGGAGACTGTTTGAACTAGAGCCACCGCAACCGACAACAATCGCAGCGATTGAAACTACAAGCAATTGGAAGCTTCGGGCCTTCAATGGCGGTTTATGCCTCTCCTCAAAGTCTACAACTAAGCGCTTGACATAGATAAGTTCCCGGTAGCTCTGTGTAAATCCTTCGCGGTCTACCCGTTCTTCGATACAGGGAAACGATGCTTATTGCCGCGCCTCTTGACAGGCGTGGAGGTCCAACTGGACAAGGGCTCGGCAAAGCTGCCGCGCCCAATATGGTACTTGCCATTTACTTAACGTGGCTTTGGAAATGACCATAAACTTCGATCATCTCTTCACACTCCTTGCTGCGCTCGGATCCGGAGGCGAGATTGGCGTCACGGCGTCCCACTCCAACGTAAGATCGAGCACAGCATCGATGAACTTACCGGCTGTCAGGCTGAAATCGTTTCCAAACGTGAGCGGCAACCCGGGAATCGGCAGCTCTGTCGTTGTCTGTTCGGTTGGATCGAGGAACTTCTCAACTCCTCCAAGGATGCTCTGCGCCGGCGCCAGCGGAGCTGTTTGCGTACCGTTTGGACAGGCAATGGTTTGGGTAAACCACTTCGGCGCCAGTGATCCCAGGGCAATGCCGATCGCGCCCTGCTTGGTGTCGGTGTCGACCCGCAGCGCGCAAACCAGGATGTACGTCGCATTGGGGTTGCCCCACGTGCCCTGGACCTGCACTTGATCGCTCCAGGTCGTAGTGCAATCCCCATCCGAATGGCTTCCACTCGCTTCCATGGGTCCGCCGGAGTCCGACGTCAGACGGGCGCTCCGAATCGGTTTCTTTGGAGCAACACCTGGCGTCTCGCGGTAGTCCCCCACGTCGGCCCTAAAGCGAGCCTTGAACGCTCCGTCGACTGCCAATGGGGGCGTGTCCTTCAAGGACCAATGGTAGCGCAAATGAATATCCCACTCGGTGATCCGCCGAACGTTGCTCTTATGCGCCCGGACGTAAACCACGACGTCGCCAGACGACCCGGTCCCCGTGCGAGGAAGGTCGCAGACGATTTTGTCCTTGGCCCAGCTCTGCACGGTCGCTTCCAGCCCGCCGATGAGCACTGCCCGCTGGCTCGGATCGGGCGTGCCGAACGTTCCCTTCAGGATCGCCTGGTCCTTCGATTCGTCGACCAGCGCATACTCGATGGTCGGCGCCAGCAGTCCAAACGCGGCGCCTGCCGGCGCGCTGAACGCAATCGTCGTGGCGCCGCCCGGGCCGCTCGAAGGATGCGTATCCAGGCCTTGCTTATGGAGCTCCTGCCACACGTTCTCGTAGTCGAATGGACGCTGGGGCGGATTCTCCTTCGGATTGCTCGTGTTGCTGCCCAGAAGGCGGTCGAAGATGAATCGGCCCGCTACCACGCATGCGGCGCTCGATACGAAGTTGGTCCAGCCGACGTACAATCCGGCCTTCTTTGCGAGGCAGGCCTGCACGAACGCCGCGCTGGCAGCCGAATCGCTCTGGCACGCGCTAAACCACACCAGGCTATTTAGCCCGAACGCCATCTGGCTGCTTACCCACGCTGGAGTGATCCAATAGTGCATCTCGTTCTGGTTGACGCCGGCGACGGTATTGGCCAGCGCTGAACCCAATCCCAACCTGCCCGCGCGTAGGTCCGCCAGGTATTGGTTCGGGTTCGCGGGGTCGAATTTAGTCGATGTCCAGATACCGAACGACGGCGTTAGCAAAGGTTTGCCCGTCCCATCGCGCTGCAAAACGCCGTTGGCGTCGAACACCGGAATCTGGCAAATGCCACCATGAGAAGACATGTAAAACACCCCATCGCCCGCCAGTCCGCGTAAACTGTCCACGGTACCCGGGTCCGTAACGACCGAATAGCCGTTAGCGGTTAGGAACGGGCTTACGATCGGGACTTCGTTCACAAATGCGCTGCCCATGGCGTTGATAAGCCGGGCGCGAAGAGGGGTCGGCAGTTCTGCGCCGCGGCTCACCCTGGGGTTCCCTACAGATTTGACCCCCGGGGGAAGCTGGTCAGGCTGGCGATTGTCTAAGATCATCAAAGGGACGCCGTCCGGATATACCGCCCAGATCCCCGCGTCATTCACACCCGAGCTCGCCAGTTCGTTACGAGTCTTTAAGTACGCGGCTATCCGCTGAATCCTCGTATCGCGGGGCTGGGTCTGGACGCTGTTGACGAAGTCGTTAATCGAGCGCACGGAGCCGGCCAAGTCTGTCGAGCCTCCTCCGCCGCCGTTACCGCCCCCGCACCCTGCCAGCCCTGCCGCCGTAACTGTCAAGACGCCGCCCGCCGCCAGGCGCAAAAACTCCCGGCGGTCGATATTGTTGCCTGGTTCATTCTGTTTCATTGTTGGGTCTTTCTAAATGAAGTTTTGAAATACAGTGTCAGAGATTAACTGAATCATGCAGATACCAACCGAGTATTTGCAACGCCTCGGATTGTTTCCGAAGTCGGCTTCTAGTGCCGCTGCCGATCATTTTGTCTGAACGCTCCTAGCGGCCGTGCTTGAGGGCGGATGGACCGCAGCCATAGCGCTCCATTCGAGGGTCATGCTCTGGTCGGAGTCGATTGTCTTCGTTACGGAGCCCGCAGTGATGCTGAAGTCCGGCCCGGCCGTGAGGAGAGAGAGGCCGCCGTTCAGGTCGCCCAGGCTGAGCCACCCGATGTCCTGGGTTTCTGTCTTGTCCGATGTTATCGGGCCGCCGGGGGTGTCCCGGGTGATGATGCGGACGTGGTTGCCGTTCTTGGCGAGAGCGCTCACGGCCATCGACCATTTCCGGTCCTTATCGAACGAACCCTGGATGACGAAGTTGGACACCGCGGTCGCGTCCGCCGGCTTGACATACGGGGGGATCGTGCCGGAGCCCGCCCAGCTTTCGGAATAGGTGAGATCCGGAGTGACGTAGGTTCCCGAAGTAGTGAAGTTCCCCGAGGAGTCCAGAGCATTAAGATAGTTGGAACCGAGGCGGAAGGGCGTCTGGTGCGGGGCGACGCGGCGGTCATGGACGTCCGCGCGGAAGTGGAGGTTGAAGTTCATCACGAGACGGAGGCTGCCCTTGCCTTCCTGCGTACAGCGAACCGTACCGTTCCACTCGGTGAGCTGCACCGTGTTGCTGAGCTGGCGCGGCGTTCCCGCGCGGACCGTGACGTCTCCCGATGTGTTGGCGCCCGTGCGCGGTATCGCGCAGACGATTTGGCTGAACGACCATGATTTGATTGTTAGCGGGTTGTCGTTGATGTATACGTCGCCCTTCGGCTCTCCGAAGGTCCCGCTGACTGTGAGCTCGTCCTTCTGCTCGTCGACGGTGACCGTTTCAATCGACGGGGCGAGCTGCACGAATCCGCCACCGAGCGTGAACGGCAAGAGATCCGCGATGAGTCCGGTCTTGGGGTTGCGGCTCTGGGCGTAATTCGTGTCGGTGTAAGGACGCTTACGCGTGTTCATCTCGGCCAGGACGGCGCTCCAACTGAATGCGCGCTGTGGGGGCGTCTCACTGTCGTCGAATTGATTCGCCCCGAGTATCCGGTCGAAGAGATAGGCCGCGGTGACCACGCCATCCCGAATCACCTCGGTGTTCGACCAGCCGAGGTAGACCGACGCGCCGGCGTTGACGCAGGCCGTCTCGAATTCGAAGGCATCGGTGCCGGCGCTGGAGCACGCATCCACGAAGACGAGGCTGTTCGGGTTGAATTTGCCGGTCCAGTACTTCGTGACGAACTTCGAGGTGATGCCGTAATGGGTCTCGACCTTCGTCGAAACGTGATTCTCGTCCCCCGGAAATGTCAGTCCCATAAAGTAGGTGAGTGACCCGTCCCTCAGATCGGCGGCGTATTTCGTGTCGGTTGAGCCGTCCGCCGCCCTGAGAGTCTCGGTCCAGACGATGTAGACGTTCTGGCCGCCCTGGCGAATAGGGCACGCGGCGCCGTGCGCGGCGAGGAAGAGCACGCCGACATTGGAGAAGCTCTTGAGCGCGTCGACCGTCGATGCGGGCTCTTGAAGCGAGTAGTTCTGGTCGACGAACCATTGGTTCATCTCGGAGACGGCGGTCGCCCAGAACGACCCTACGCTCGTGCCCAGAATGACCTTATCGGTGGTTGGCAGGCCGGCAGCGCGGGTGTTTGTGGATCGGATCGATCGGGACGGGAACGGCGCGCGGGTTTGCGTCCGGCTGACGTTGTTCGCAATGACGAGCGTCGTGCCGTCCGCAAACCGGCCCCATACCCCTCCGGACGGTGAGAGGCCGGAATCGACGAAATCGGGCTTCGTGCGGAGGAAGGCGAGCAACTGCTGGTTCTCGTTGTCCGGATTTGCCCCGTCGAAGCTCGCAAACTTCGTTTCGATGGAATTCAAGAGGGCGGTTCGGCTAGATACGTTTCCGCCGCCGCCTCCGCCCCCGCCGCCGCTGGACCCAAGCGCCGGACTGTAGGTGTTGTTTCCGCCGCAGCCAGCGACAAGGATGATAACGATGGGCAGAAACGTCCATAAAACGAATGCGCGCATGGCGCAGCAATAATGTGCGCCAATAGCTAGTCGTTTCGGTGTTGCCATGAAAATCTCCGTTCGAGTGTCCTTCACTTAGCGCGGCTTTCCCGCCTCCACCACCGTCACCTTCAAATCCAGGCGATTCCTGCTCACGACGATCCGCGGGTTGTATTCGAACGCCTTGTCCAGCTTCCACATTCCCGCACCGGAAATCGCGTCCTCGGCCTTCTTGCTTCGTCCAACGTCCCGGATTCGCGGGCGTATGCAACGATCGAGATTGTCTGGTCGTTCTTGGCGAATGATTTCTTATCCACCGGAATCTGCACCTTGAAAACGCCGCTCCCCGCAGGCGCCAGCTCGAAGACCTCGCCGGTCTTCGCATCCCGAGCAATGACGACGACGTCCACCTTAGGCTCGTCCGGCATGTGAAGCACGCCCTTTGGGATGTCCATCGTATAACGTCCGTCCGGGCCGGTTTTTGCGTGGGCAACCGCGTTGGCCTTCTCGTCGTAGACCGCAATCGTAGCGCCCTCGACCGGCGTCTTCCCATCAGAGGCCAGCACGCGACCGCTCGCCTGGACTGCGTCCTCGCAATAGCCAGCTTGTGTTGCCACGGAAAACGCCAGTATCATGAGAATGCAATAGACTCGCCTCACCATTTCCTACCCTCCATGCAATTCCCAAACCCCACATCACGCCATCGTAATGAACGGGCGCCGTCCCGTTCCACCATGGCCCGTTCAACATCCATAATAGTTTATCAAAGTGGTGTGACAGAAGTGTGAAATTGAGGTGTGAACGGGATAACAGTGCTGCTTAGCCGCAACAATACCTCGCGCGAAGGCGTAAAGAGCATCCAAAGATCACCCTTATAGATGCTCTCTGGCTCGAAAACTACCGGATGAAGGACTGGGAGGTTCCGGTTCATTGTGGCGATCGTGCTCAGCTCGCTCGCTCCTCTTATCGATTGGTATCCGCGCAGGCGCGCCACGAGGGAGGAATGGAAAGGCACAATACCGTACAGGCATCATAAGTCATACCTGGTCGACCTACAACATGCTGGCCTAACAAATACTCGTGTCAGAACCCGCTTGATTGCCGATGTGGTCACCGGCCAATTGGACGTTCGCGACGTGGTCCTCTCTGTCTCCGACGGAGCTGGCGAATTGGATAGTATGCGACAAGGAGCGGAGGATAAGGAGGGCGAATTTGTCGTGGACGAGGAAGGTAAGGTACTATCAGACAAGGAGGCGGCCGCGTGAGGCGCGAGATAGATACAGTCCTTCGTCGCCTGGAAACGTTAGCCAAGGCCGGGGCGTTCGAAGAACTGGAAACCGATACGCTGGAAATCAAGCCCGTTCCCGCAACGGGAGGGGATTGGCGCGAGCGTTACAAGAGCGTCAACGCATTCCTCAACACCCGGGGCGGCATTTTGATCGTCGGGATTAAAGAGGAAGGGCAGGGTGCCGCTCGGCGCTACGTCTTTACCGGTTACCGGCCGGACGCCGAGAACAAGCTCCGCGAGCTTCATCACCGCTTCACAACCCTCGACAAAAGGCCGGTTGATCTTCACGAAGCATTCCCGGCACCAGAGATTGTTCCCTTCCTGGACGGACAGGTTGCTCTCGTCTATGTCGACGAGCTACCGGCGCAAGAGAAGTACGTCTATCTGGACGGAACGGCTTTCAAACGCGCCTTGACTGCAGATGTGCGCATTACGGATCCCGAGATAGAAGCGCACGAGGAGTACAAGCAGGAACTCTGGCAGGCGCGAGAGCTGCAGCCCGTGGCGGGTGCGACACTGCAAGACCTCGACTTGGACCGGCTCAACGAGTACGTTCAACTCCTCAACCGCACGGTAAAGATTGAGACTGTCAAAGCATCGCTCAAGGCTGCGCGCCCATTCCTGGTTCGCAAGAAGTTCGTTGTGGGGGAAGCGATAACCACGCTTGGAATGCTCGTCTGCGGACGTCACCCTGGCGATTTCCTAGGCTTCCGCAGCCAGCTACACGGCTATGTTGACATGCCGGGAACAGTTGCCCAGGACAAACAGGACTTAACCGGCAATGTGTTGCCGCTCATGGAAGATGGCTTTGCTTATTTGCTGAGAAACATCCAGGTGGGAGTGAACGTCTCCGGCGGAGGCTCAGAGCGGCCGCAATATCCTGAGGAGCTTCTGCGGGAAACCGTCAACAATGCGCTGGCGCACCGCGACTATTCCATCAACCGGCAGGTGACGCTCTCAATCAAGCCGGGACTGCATATCTGCATCCAGAATCCCGGAACCTTTCGCCCGAGCCTACTGATCGATCTGCGCAATGAGCCGCCTCACACGCTCCGCATTATTCCCGAGCCTCGTCCTCGCAATCCCCGCCTTGCGGATGTGCTGAGGGTTTATCGAAAGTGGGAGGGCAAAGGCATTGGGATGGCGACCCTCGTAAACCTCTGTCTGGCAGATGTGATCGATCTCCCCTACTATCGATTGCGGCAGGACGAAGTCGCCCTCTTCATTTGCGCCGGGAGGCTTTTGGATACCGCCATGGAACGGCATCTAGCCTCGTTCGATGCCTATATTCTGCGGAAGTGTGATGACCGGGCGCTGAGCGCTTCGCAAAAGCTGGTTCTAGCCTATCTCATCAAATCCGAACAGGCTAACGAGCAGGAACGCCACACGATACTGCTGACGGCGGACAACAACCATTACCAGGAATTGACTCGCCTCGAAGACTATGGGCTTATCTTCCGCCATCCGCAAAGTCGTGAGCACTACCCGATATTTCTCGCAGATCGCGAATTGATGAGGCAGGATTATGGTGCGGAGTTGCGGGCACTTTTTGGCGATGCGTTCTCACAGGTTAGCCCGTTCTACCGGGATTGTCTAAACGTAATCTACCGGCACCAACATTTCTCGCGCCAGGGCGCCTCTAGTGCGAGGCAAGTGGCCCTTTTCTTATGGCCCCTTCAGGGAGGGAAAGACGATGGCATACGTGAATACGATACACTCTATCGGAAGGTGAAATACACATTCAACCGGTTGGAGCAGAATTGTTTCATCGAGAAAAAGGAAGGCAGCGCCGGCTACTTGCTCAACGAGCACTATGCGCGAGATCGCCTATTGTAGAAGACGGTTCTAGCGCGAACGCGCATTTTCTCGTCTCGCGAGCGATCTGTAGATTCTGGTCGGCAGGGATGTCCCAGACCTGCAGGGCGCTTCGTCCGTGTTGATTCGTGTGGGGTCGCCGATACCTTCAACAGTATTAGGCTATTACGCCCTTCCCGAAGGACGACCTGAAGAGAGCGCAGCCGACGTCAGATGCGCTACCGCATCGAGGAGACAGCGGAAGAAGGGCCTGTCGGAGCAGACCATCGTGTCTACGCCGGCCAGCTCAAATA
>JBGPOG010000024.1:0-17501 GCA_041487935.1 Chthonomonadia bacterium
AATCGTTTCGACCCGAGCGCGCCGCCGGAGCGCGTACCGGCGTTTGAAGAAGTATTGAAGCTTGCCAAAGGCAAGGTCAATATCTACCTGGATCATAAAGAGGCCGATACGGCGCAAGTGCTGGCCGTGCTGCGCAAGCACGGAATGGAGCGCAGCGTGATCGTTTATAACGGCCCTGAAGGCGTCAAGGAGTGGAAGCGGCTGGCGCCGGCAATTCCGGTCATGCCGAGCTTACCTTCGCAGTTCAGAAAACCGGGAGGCGTTGCGGAATTCGAAGCGGATTGCCCCACGGAGATCCTCGACGGCCACATTCGCGAATGGACGGCGGACCTGGCCGCGCAGGCGCATGCTCTTGGCGTCAAAGTATACGTGGACATCATGGGGCCGGCGGATAACGCGGAGGGCTATGCGAAGGCTCTGGCCATGGGTGTTGACGGGATTCAAACCGACTATCCAGATCGGCTGGTGGAGTTTTTGCGTGGACGAAGATCTGACAGCAAAAACTGACACCCGAATGTAATTGCCCACTGCCCAGAAGGGTCGTGCCCGAATCCACCATTCGGAATGAAGGTATTGCATGACGAGGATGGCGGGTTGGTCTGCTCGCCATTCCGAACAAATATCTGCGCTGCAACGCAGCCCTGCCAGGAAGATACGAGCGGATCCCACGTCATTCCGTAGGGATCCGCTTTTGACTTTGGGGCCGACGTTGGTTCACCAAAACAGCGAAGTCTCTTAGGAGACCTCATGTGCCGCGCACACAACCAAGCATGAAAATGACGTAGCACGAGCGACTTGCCCTAGTTGGGTCGGCTATTTTCAGGAGAGCGAATAGAGCAGCCCGGCGGTGGCGATACCCGTCAGACTAAACCCAGGCGTATTGCGCAATCCCGAAGCATCTCTGCCTCCCAGGGCGGGCGGGCGGGACTTCGAGGATGGGTTTTCGCGGTCGGAATCCGGCCCAGAATGTTCAAGAAGATTGCCGCCGAATGCTTATAAGCCGGCACCGGAGAGCGGAAAGCCACGTTGCCAAGGTGCTGTAGCGCGTCTGAAAGCTGCAAATACGCCGGATCGCCAGTTTCCCACGCACGGTCACGCTCCGCGAACTTCTCCGGACAAAACGTTGCCAGACCCAGGAGATAGTCGCTCCCGAACGCCACCATGTCGATTCCCAGGTCGTTCCCCGTGTAGATCTTGAATTCCGGTCGAATCCGGTCGCGCAATTCGAGGCGCCTAAGCTCAGTGACCCGGTCTAATGATGAATGCTTCATTCCGGATATCTCCGGTATTTCCATTAGACCCGCGACCGTCATTTCATCGAAGATCTCCCCGTTCGGCGCGAACATCGGGCCGAGCTCGAAGGCGAGCGCTTCGGGATATCCACGGCAAACGTCTCGGTAAACAGCTACCTTTTCGGAAGCGTTCAATCCGTGTGTGCGGCGGGTCTGAAAGAGGATCGGCGTGCCGCCGTGGTCCAGAATGAGATCGATTTCCCGTCGATAGAGCGCGATGATATCGCCTTCTCGACCTTCGATATAAGCCCCGGCGATGAATCGCGTCCCAGGAGGAAGCGCGGACTTCGTCAGATGGAGAACATTGAGCTTCTCCTCGTCGGTCAGGAGATTGACGTACCCCGTATCCATGTTGACCGCGTTCGCCAGTCCGGCCGCGTGTGCCGCCTGCAAATGGGTGACGAAGGCTTCTTCGGCGATGCTCCCGTCAGTTTCGAAAGGCAGCAGCGCCGCCGCGATACCTGCGATTTTGCGACCAGGACTTATTCTTGAGATGTAATGGCTAAGGTTGCCCTGCATGTTCATTCACGTTCATAATGGCTGATTTCAATTGACCTGTAAGAGTTGAATGAGGTTTCCTTCGGTGTCTCGGAATGAAGCGACGGTGGCTCCGCCTACGTCGGTCGGAACGACCAGGAAGGCAACTCCATGGTCTATCAGCTCTCCGTACGCCGCGCTGATATCTTCGACGTATAGCGACAGGCTGATTGCGTTGAGGAATATGTTGTCCTGAGGGAGCGGCTCCGGAGAAAGCATCAACCCAACGCCTTGCTCGAAAACAACCCAATCTTCTTCTTCGAACTGGACGGTGAAACCGAGGCGGTCGCGATAGAACCTGAGCGCGCGATCGATGTCCAGCACCAGCACCATCGTAACAACGCGCTGAAACCTCAACGAGGAATCTCTCCGGAGGCAACGGCGGGCTTATCGATCCCCGAGCCGTTGATTCGCGAGATGTTCAGATGCGCCGAGAGACCGACGACGACGACGGTCAAAATGGCGAGAATGGCTAGCAGCTGGGTCCGGTTGCGCCCGGCTCCGGGTTTTTTCGAGGGATGGCCCATGTACATCGCCACGCCGAACATGAAAAGCGCGATCACCGTTTTCATGCCCAGATACATATGGTATCCCTTGCTGGCGTGCGGGGAGACAATGAAGAAGTTGACGAACCCCGTTATGAGAACGACAATCCAGAGAAAGCCTGAAACAATCCCATACCTCCGGTAGATCGCCTTCGCCCGGTCAGAAGGCTCTTCCGCCTCGGGCCCGAGAGCCGGTATCACCACGAACAACATCGTCAGAACCCCACCGGTTGTCGCGATAATGCTCAACAGGTGCAGCCACTTATTGACGAAAGTGATTAGTTCCATGCGCTCGGTTATTCCTCTCGGGATTCAAAGCAGCTACGGCCCAGCTTGCATTTTTCAGCGATCGCCAGGTCGCTATCGGGGCCCAACGGTTGTTGGGTTATCAAGCACCAGCAAGGCAAGTCAATCCCTCCCTCTATGCCTGAGGGGTGGAAATCTAGCCTCATGTGACAGCGCTTGTTGCGCAGGTGGCGGCAGACCTCTTTGAGCGGGATCTGTCCGAACGGCTCTACCATGGCAATTAGGAAGTGTTGAATTTTGAGTATTAGGTGAGGTAACTGCAAAAGTTCGTGAATTGTCATCCCGAGCATTTTACCGCGCCTAACGCGGCGTTAAGCGTAAGAAACTGTCACAGCCCCCGTCATCCCGTAGGGATCTGTTTTTGAATTTGTAAGTTGACATTCGTACACTAAACGGTGAAGTTTCTTAGGAGGTACGAGGGATCTGTTTTTAACAGACAAATATCGTTAAAAAGCGCGGCGAAAAACAGATCTCTCGTACCTCGGGATGACGAATCGCTCGTTTCGCAGGAGTTTTCAATAACCTCAAGTGTTAAGGCGGTGCTTAAGTTGCCGCCGTTTTAGTGATATCTCATCGGTGATTCTCAACACTTAACACTCAATACTCAACACTCTTCGCTTACGCAGCAACTCCCGCTGCATGTAAGACGGCCAGCTTAACGGTATTCTGCGTCAGTGGAACCTTGTATTGGTTTTTGGCCATCGGCTTAGCTTTGGCAACGGCCGCTGCGCCGGCCTGGGCCGCTACTTCAGCAGTGATGGCGCGCCCCTTCAAGACGTTCTCGGCTTCTTTGGACCGCCACGGTATCGGCGCCACGCCGCTAAGGACCACACGGCAGTCCTTCACGGTATTTCCAGCCATGACCAGCGAAACCGCCGCACCCGCAAGCGCCCAGTCGAACGATTCCTTGTGGCGGATTTTCATGTAGTGGCTCTTGGAGCCCGCGGCCGGGACCGGAACGATCACATGGGTAACCACTTCATTCGAAAGGAGGACGTTTTCGTTGAAGATATTGTCAGCCGGCAGCACGAAGAACTTGTCCAACGGTACGACCCGCGTCCCCTTCGGACCGGCGATTTCCACCGATGCTCCGAGCGCCATTAGAGCCGGCGCGCAGTCGGAAGGATGGACGATGAACGACGGGCCTCCGCCAAGGATCGCGTGGTACTGGTTCTCGCCCTCGATCGCATAGCACTTGTTGCCGCCCTTCTTCAAGCAAACCACCTCTTCGTCGCGGTAGTACCAGCACCTGGGCCGCTGGCAGAGGTTGCCGCCGATGGTTCCGACGTTGCGGATCTGGGGCGTACCGACGGACAATGCGGCATCCGAAAGCGCGCTGTACTTTTGCCGGATGATCGGATTTTCGACAAGATCGGTCAGCGTGACCAGCGCGCCGATGCGCAAGCCGGATTTGGCATCGCTTTCGATCTTGTTGAGCCCCGGAACCGACTTCAAGTTGACCACGACGTCGGGCGTGCGGATGTATTCCTTCAGCTCGCCGAGCAGATCGATGCCCCCGGCAAGCAGTTTGGCGTCCCGGCCGCCCGCGGTAAGCGCCGAGATTGCGCCTTTTACGTCGGCGGGATTCACGTATTCAAACGCTTTCATGCGTTGGCCCTCCTTCGTGCTTCGGCGAGCGCCCCTAAGATTAGCGCCGGGGTCATGGGAGCTTCGTTGACGCGAGCGCCCGAGGCGTTCAGCACGGCGTTGCGAATGGCGGCCGCCGTCGGAATGACTGGCGGCTCGCCCACTCCGGTTACACCGGTCGCCGTGGGATTCTCAAACGGGATTGAGACGAATTCCGGCATCTCCATCGGACCCGGAAGTTTATACTCTTCGAGGTTTGCGTTCACCATTCGCCCGGTGAGCTGGCACATGTGCCGGTCTTCGTAAAGCGCCATCCCGATCCCTTGAATCACGGCGCCATTGACCTGGCTGGTGAACGTGAGCGGGTTCAGAATAATGCCTGCATCTTGCAGCGCAACGACTTTAATGACATTTACCCGGCCCGTTTCAGTGTCCACCTCGACCTCGGCGAACTGCGCCCCGGCCACTCCGGCCTGCTGCAGAGGATCGGGACGCTGTGGCGTGCCCTCGAATCTGCCGTTTCCGACTATCCCGCCGGTTGGCGCCAACTTGCAGGCATCCGCGAAGGACATGCTCTTGGAACGGTCACTCTTGACGAATACCTTGCCGTCATCGGCGTCGAGTTCGTCCGTGTTTGCACCGATTTTGGGTGCGGCGAGGGCCAAGAGCGCCGCTTTTGCACTCTCGGCAGCGCGCTTAACCGCCGGCGCGGTCGACGGCGTGGTAACCGAACCGCCGGAGGCTACTCCGTAACCGAGTGTGCTCTTGCCGATGTTCGTCTTGACTTTTGAGAGTGGAATGCCCAGCTCCTCCGCGACGATCATGGCGCATATGGTTCGCGTACCGGTTCCAATATCCTGGACGCCGATCTCGACCAGGGCTTCTCCCTGCCGGTTGATCGTCACTTTGCACTGCGAACCGCCCTGGCCGCCCGGGTACCAGATGGCGCCGCCGCATCCGAGACCGCGACGGAAGCGGCCGGCGCCTGCAAGCGCGCCTAATCCCGGCTTCGGATTGCGCCGTTCCCAACCGATAAGCCGCGCGCCCTCTTTGAATTGGGCCTGGCGAAGCGGGTGTTTGTCATTCTTCAAGCGTAGTTCCAGAGGGTCGATTCCCATCTCGGTCGCGAGATCGTCCATGGCAGCTTCCATCAGGAATGAAGCCTGCGTATGGCCTGGCGCCCGCCAGGCTCTGGACCCACCGGTATTCGTGAAAACGACACCCTGTTCCGACCTAACCGCTCCAACATCGTAAATGAACGGCATCGGGAAGTTCTCGCGGGCTATCCCGCCGCAGCTATACCCCTTCACGTCACATGCGATGATCTTCCCCTCTTCATTTGCGGCAAGTGTGTAAGTCGCCGACGCCGACGGCGCATTTCCAACGGCAAGCTGCTCTTCTTCACGCGTAAGCAGCAGCTTCACAGGCGCTTTGGCTTCCTTGGCCAGGCGGGCGCACATCACGCCTTCGTAGCCCGCGCCGAATTTGCTCCCGAAGCCGCCGCCCATGACCTCCGTAATGACGTGTACGTCTTCCGGCTTCAGCTTGAACGTGCCGGCCAGCTCGTCCCGGACACTGAAGACGCCCTGCGTCGACGCCCAGCAGGTTAGGTGGGTGTCATCGTCCCATCGGCACGTAACGCCGTGGGTTTCCAAGCTGGCGTGGGTGCGGACGGCAACCGTGTAGGTTCCCTTGCTTGTGAACTTCGCTTTGCTGAACGCGGCATCCACGTCGCCGGTTTCCCGCTTGTTGGGCTTGGGAACGTTCCCGTCGTTGTGGACCTTGGGCGCGCCGGGTTTCATCGCAAGCTCGGGCCATACAACGTGCGGCTGGACGCGATACTTGACTTTGATCGCCCGGATCGCGTCTTCGGCACGTTCCATCGTCGTCGCGGCGACCGCGCCGACCTCCTGGCCCGCGAATTTCATCTCATCGCCCGCATTTGCAGTGATGATGACCGCTTTTACTCCGGGCATCGACCGCGCCGCGATCACATCGATGCTCTCGATGATTGCGTTGGCGTGAGGGCTGCGAAGAATCCGCGACTGGAGAAGGCCCGGCAGGTTGATGTCGTAGGCGTACTTGGCGCGACCCGTGGCCTTGATCGGACCGTCGAGCCTGGGAGTATCCTTCCCGAGAATTCGCATCTCGGAGCGTTTCTTCCATCCAGGCATTTCGCTACGCTCCTTTCATTTTCTTCGCGGCCGCAAGGCAGGCCTCGAAAACTCGCGGGTAGGTGCCGCAACGGCAGATGTTGCCCGAACAGGCCGCCTTCACCTGCTGCAAACTGGGATTCGGGTTCTTGGCCAGTAGCGCCGAGCAAGACACTACGAATCCGGGCGTACAAAAACCGCACATGAGCGCATCGTGCTCGACGAACGCCTCCTGCACCGGGCTCATGTGCTCGGGCGATCCCAATCCCTCGACCGTGGTGATTTTCTTACCTTGCGCGTCCACGGCGAGCATCATGCACGAGTAGGCCGTCCTGCCGTCGACGATAACCGTGCAGCCGCCGCACGAACCCCGATCGCAGATCTTCTTTGCGCCCGTGAGATCCAGATGATCCCGAAGAGTGTTCAGCAAGGTCGTCCGCGGCTCGACTTCGGCCGTCTTGACCTCGCCATTGATATTGAGCGAAACACGCACCGTCCCCTTGAGGCGCTGGCCGAGCGCCGGCATTACCTTGGCGGCCTCCGCGTTCTCCTCCGCGCCTGTCGCCAGAACGGCCGTCGCGGTGATGCTTCCTCCAACGCCTTTGAGAAAGTCTCGCCGCGACACGCCGTCTTCCGGCGGTCGATGCCGAACCTGCTTCTCGTCGATCATGTGTGTTGACTCCTTCTTAATGGAATCGTATTTCGTACTCGATTTGCGCTCGTTCTCGTCCTCGAATTCAATCGGTTCCTAACGAAACAACGTTCGTCTGAAAATCCGATGATTCCTGCTGGGTTTTTGCGATTGTTTATCGCTTAGAAGATGTGCGTCGTACACGCTCGATCAAGACCCGAGCGGCTCCTTAGACTTACCGTAGAGAACCGCTCCCGTTACGGTTGAACCGAGTTCGAGTTCGAATTCGAGTTCGAGTTCGAGATCGAGGTCGATTGATCCGGCTATAATGAACGTATGAGCGCAACGATCGACACGCTTCGCCGGGTCACTCACGGCACAGAATACGAAGGCCGGCTGTTTATCGTCGGCGGAATCCCGCGCGACCGCGCGCTTGGCTGGCCCGTTACTGAAGACGTCGACATCGTGCTGGAAGGCGATGCCCTGGAGCTGGCGGCATTCTTCGAGAGGATAGGCATCTCAGATCACGCTCCCGTCCTCTACCCGAGGTTCGGAACGGCGATGGTGACCGTCGCCGGCCACCAGGTGGAGATGGTGACGGCGAGGTCGGAAAGCTATGAGGCTGCCAGCCGGAAGCCCAACGTCCAAAAGGCAACGCTGAAAGACGATGTCTTCCGCCGCGACTTCACAATTAACACTCTGCTCGAAAACCTCCACACCGGCGAAATCCTCGACCTGACCGGCCGTGCCTGCGAGGACCTCGCGGCGGGCATTATCCGCACGCCGTTGGAGCCGCGCGTCACGTTCCACGACGACCCATTGCGGATGCTACGCGCCATCCGGTTCGCCGTTCGGTTCGGGTTCGAGATCGAAGCGGAGACCTGGGAGGGAATTTGCCGCGCATCGCATCGGCTGAACCTGATGGGGCCCGAGCCGCCGGTCGTCAGCGCGGAGCGGATAAGAGATGAGTTTCTCAAGATTGTGACGGCAAACGGGCGGACGGTGGAAGATGGGTCAACCAAATCGAGCGTTGTGCCGGATTCCTCGCAACGGCAGCTCGGAATGACGTCAAGAACGGGACTTGTTCGAGGTCTTCATCAGCTCCGCAAATCAGGTCTGCTACATCGGTTCTTCCCGGAGCTACTCGAGATGGCCGGCATCACTCAGAATGACTGGCATCTATTTGACGTATGGGAACACACCCTTGAAGCGCTCGCACATTTGAAGGCCGACGCGCCTCTCGAGCTGCGTCTCGGCCTGCTGCTGCACGATGTTGGCAAACCCAGGACCCGCACGGAGGACGAGAAGGGAGTGCATTTCTACGAGCACCAGTTCGTCGGCGCGGAGATGGCTAGGGAGGCGCTGCACCGCCTCAAGCTGACCAATGACCAGGTCAAGGACGTTACCGAGCTTGTCCGCCTTCACATGCGCCTGGGCGAGTCCCGTCCGGAGTGGTCGGACGCCGCTATCAAGCGTCTGATGCGCGACACGACGGAATATCGCAAGTGGCTCTTCGAGCTAAGCCGCTGCGACCACGCCGCGATGCGGCAGGATGCCCCCGTTACCAATCTCGACGCGCTTCGCGCACGAATGGAAGAACTGGACCGCCTTGCGAACGTCGCCCAAATCCACAGCCCGCTGGATGGCTTGGAAATCATGCAAGCCCTGAACATCCCTCCCGGACCGAAGATCAAAGAAGCCAAAGATTTCCTGACGAACGAAGTGATCGAAGGACGGCTTTCGCAGGACGACAAGGAAGCGGCGAGAGAGGCATTAGTCAAGTGGTGAACAAACCAAAAATGAACGATTTCATCCTGCTCTGCGGTCTCGGCAAGGTCGGATTTTCGATACTTGAGCTGCTGCGGTCCCTGGGTGAACGGGTCGTTGTCGTAACCACACAGCTCCAGCCGGACTGGGCCCGCCGCGCCGAGACGATGGCTGACAAGCTGATTCTGGGCGATGCCAGGCTGGAACACGTTCTCATCGATGCCGGGATCGATCGCGCGCGGGCGGTCATCATCGTCACAAATGACGACCTGGTTAACCTGGAAATCGCTCTGGATGCACAGAGGCTTGCGCCGGGTATCGCGGTTGTGGTGCGTCTCTACGATCAGGAGCTGGCCAAGCGCGTCCAGCGCGACATCCAGGTTCGTGCAGTGCTGAATGCCGCCGCGCTCTCCGCGCCCGCGTTCGTTGCCGCCGCGCTCGGGGATGAAATCCTTCGCGCCTTCGACGTGGAAGACAACTTCATCAACATCCTCTCCCTCCGCGCACAGGACGAAGCGTCAGGGTTAGGCCAGACCCTCCATTCGCTGGCGACCCGATTGAATGTCATTCCGTTAGCCATCTCCCGCGGCGACGCCGGCCATCAGACCGTTCCGTCGCTCGACGAAGTGCTTGAACCTGGAGACGAAGTCATCGTTGCTGCGTCGAAACAAACGCTCAACGTCCTTCAGCATAGCGAGCGTGCGCCTTTTTCCTTCTCGCACAGCCACGACCACGACGGGCATCGTACCAATCCAAATCAGTGGGTGCGCCCGCACTTGAGTCTCTATTCACTAGCCAAGCGGGCTTGGGACAACGCCTCCGGAACGCTTAAAGCTGGATTTCTCGCGCTCAACTCGCTCGTTTTGGTGAGCATGGCTGTGTTCCACTATGGAATGAAGCTGTCGTGGCTAAATGCTTTTTACTTCACCATCACGATCATGACCACGGTCGGATTCGGCGATCTGCACCTGATCGACCAGCCGTGGGGGATCAAGCTATTCGGTTGCTTTATGATGGTCGCCGGCGTCGCGATGCTGGTCATTTTCTTTACGATCATCACGGACTACCTGGTCAAGCAGCGCGTCGAACAGTTCATCGGCCCAAAAAGCACAACTCTGCGCGATCACATCATTGTCGTCGGGTTGGGCAACGTCGGCTATCGGGTCGCGATGCGTCTTCATGAGCTGGGCGAGCCTGTACTGGCGGTAGAGCGCGATGAAGACTCTCGGTATATCAGCCAATTGGAGCCGGATATTCCAGTAATGATCGGTGACGCCTCGCACAGGGCGCTTCTGGAGCAGGCCGGGGTCGGACGCGCCCGCGCTCTTGTGGCCGCGACGGCCGACGATCTGGAGAACCTCCGTATCGCCCAGCGCGCGGAAGCGATGAATTCTAATGTGCGCACCGTGGTCAGGCTTTTCCAGTCGGCGCTGGCGGAGAAGCTCGGCAGCTCGATCCTGGGAATCAACCGCCCGCTCAACCCGTCGCAGGCCGCGGCAGCCACATTCGTTGCCTGTGCGCTCGTGCCCGATGTTCTTCAGGGGTTCACTCTCGGGAACCGCTTGTTGATCCTGCGCTGGCTGGACGCCGACCGTCTCGGCCCGTGCGTCGGCCGCACCGTCTTGGACTTGCGGGAAAAGGGGGGATTCATCATTCTGCTGAGGAGGCGATCCAAAGAAGACCGCCTTCGCCATGCGGAAAACACCGACGTAATAGAACCGGGCGATCGACTGGTCGTTCTAGAAGAGTATCGCCCGGGTGACCGACTGACCGCCAGTTGTGAAGTTCAGGTCATGGCAAAGGCCACGAGGCAGTAGAGTAAGGATGTGCCCGGAACAATCCGTACGTGTGCCTATGGCATCGATTTCAGCCCGGAGACAAAGACAAGATCGGTTCTTGGCGGGGCCGGCTATGGACGAACGGACAGCAAAGGAGATTGTTGCGGAGGTTCAAGCGCCAACTATAGACGTAATTCTAGTGTAGTGTCTCAGTAATGTCATTACAACGACGACAAAGTGGCAAGAGCGTCATTCCGAACCGCATTTGCCCTACGTGCCATGTCCAAATTCAGTCTGTTATAAGCTTCATGTACAACTCGATCCAACCGATCCGGGACCAACAAGAAGTAAGTGTTCACAATTCGTGTAAAACGCTGATCGGCCGCGCGTAGGGGTGAAGCATTCGGACGACATAATGTATCGGAACCCGCTAACCGTTAGCCCGAATGCTTCTCCCCTACCCCACGGATCGTGAACTGTTACAACAAGAATCGGCAATTGCTTCCCGATAATACAGAGTGGTATAATAGCGCGTTCCGCCGTACAAACTGACCTGGCGAGTACCATCGAAGGAGAAATCAAAAGTGGCTGGAGAAGGCAAAAAATCGAAGACCAACGTCGCCGCTCGCCAGGAGGCGAAGTCCGCGGCACAACTGTGCCGATTTTGCGGCAAAAAGGTGGAGGTCGTCATGACCCTTACCCCCAACGGCAAAAAAATGATGCTCCGCAAGTGCTGCGGAGCTGCTGCTTGAAAGCTTAACCGCGGAGGCCGCGGCAAGGCGCAAAGATCAGATCCGGGCGCGCGTCCGGATCCGGTTCTTAGCTATAAGCTGAAATCGAAGCCCCGAGCGCATTCGGAATGAGTATTCCGGGCGCACGAGGGCTTTTTTATTGGCGGGATTGGTAGTCCTTGCCGTTCATATACATCAAACTTAAGTCCGGACCCTATCAGTTCCCGTCAGGGCGTGGCCAATGGAGCGCAGCTTACGGAACGGTAACCAAGACAAGGGGTAGGAATTCTCGCGGCGTCGGCGAAGTCATACGCACCCGGCCATGAAAATCACCCAAATCGAGACAATTCCCGTTTTAGTTCCGATCAACCGCGCGCGCGCCATCAAGGGCAGCAGCGGCTATCATACGGAGTCGCCGTTCCTGCTCATCAAGATCCACACGGACGAGGGATCGATCGGCCTCGGTGAAGTCTCTTGTACGCCGCGATGGAGCGGTGAAGATCATTTCACCGCTCGGCGGCTGATCCAAACAATACTCGAGCCTCTTTTGGCCGGCCGCAACCCAACTCACGTCGAGCAGTTGACCGTTGAAATAAATTCCGCGCTGCCCGGGAACGCCTTCACAAAATCCGCGATCGAAATGGCGCTCTGGGATTTGCTGGGTAAGCAGGCAGGGCTTCCGCTTTACCGGCTGCTTGGGGGGCCGGTGCGAGAGTTCGTCCCGACCAAGTTCTCCATTTCCGGATTGGACCCGGCAAAATCCGCGGAGATTGCCGTCTGGGCGAAATCACAGGGTTTCCGAGCAATGAAGGTAAAGGTCGGCATAGATCCGGAGGAGGACGTGTCTCGTGTGAGAGCGGTGCGCGAAGCGATCGGGCCGGAAATACGCCTTGGAGTGGATGCCAATGGAGGCTGGTCGCCGCGAGTAGCCATCCAAACGATCCGCCGGCTGTGTGAATTCGGAATCTTCTTTGCCGAGCAGCCCGTTCCAGCGCTCGACGTTTCATGGCTCGCGGACGTTCGGAGGCAGGTCGAAGTTCCGGTCATGGCCGACGAAAGCGTCTATTCCCTACAGAATGCGATGGCAATCGTTAAGGCCGGCGCAGCGGACGTCCTCTCCATCTACGTCGGAAAGGGCGGCATCGGCAACGCTCGGAAAATCGCCGCTGTGGCCGAGGGAGCGGGAATTACTTGCACCATCGGCAGCAATCTAGAGCTTGGCGTTGCCAGCGCAGCCATGATCCATCTCGGGATGTCCACCCAAGGCATCGGTGCGGAGGAGTTCCCGTGCGATATCCTCAGTCCCTTCTTCTACGAAGATACGCTCCTAGCCGAGCCGCTGCCGATCCAGGCCGGTGAGGCGAGACCGCACGAGAAGCCGGGATTGGGTGTAGAGCTGAATGAAGACGCGGTTGGCCGGTATCGAGTAGAGACCTGAATTGGCCGTTACGAACGCAATGAACGGACTGACGGGACTTTCCTTAGCGTTCATTCCGTTCATAATGGCCAGTCGAAGCTGGATTTTACGACCGTATTGGCCGGCATTACTATTATGGTAAAGACGTTCAAGACAGCCAACCAGTCCTTCTTTCGATTCAATTTGGCTAGTGTAGTGTCTCCGGCGCGTCCTTACACTGCGAGGCGAAAAACACCCATACGGGTGGCCGTCTGGCCAGGTTCCTCACAAAGGCGGTTCGGAATGACGCTCTTGCCACTTTGTCGTCGTTGTAATGACATTACTGAGACACTACACTAGCGGTCATTCGGAGTGAGCGCATGCTTGTTGGTTACGTCAGCGACGAGCGTTTCGTGGCGATTGCGGATGTCTTAATCCAGTTCGAGCGGGCCGGCGAGTCGATGGCGATCGTGCGGTCAACTCCTCGCGGCGCTGTTTACGCGGATCTGGAACAGGGCGCCTACACAGCCACCCTCGTCAAAGACGGCTTCGGCTCTAAGAGCGTGGAGATCCGAGCCGATCCCGCCATTCCTTATCACTTCCGCCTCCTGTCAGACCGGCTTCTCGGCTACGCCTGGCCGAAGTGGGTGCGATCCGGCGAGCGGTCGGAATTCCGAGTACACTCGGTCGATCCATACCGCCTGAGCCTCTGGAGATACGGTTACAAGCGTGAATTCGTAAAGTTGATCGGCTGGTTCGACGAGCACGGCCCGCGATCCGTCATGCAGATCACCCCGGACGGCGATTACACGCAAACGGGAATTCAGTGGAACAGAGTTGGCTGGGGGAGTCCGCACCATACACAGTTCGTCACCGCTCCCGAACGATCTGGTCTCTACTACTTTCACGCCGAGACCGAACGAGGCGATTTCTTTTCCTTCCCATGGGTTGTCGCGCCCGAGAAGGCCGCCGCTCCACTGGCTGCCCTCGCGTCGACAAACACCTGGAACGCCTACAACTCCTTCGGCGGACGAGGCAATTACGTCAATGCGACCCATCTTCCCGACGTGCCGACCGTCAATGCCCGCCAGGATTTGCTGCGCTACTCGAAGAGCGGCTCTTACAACGAATGGTCGTTCGCTGACGAAGAATACGCCCCGCTCTCATTCGATCGCCCTGAGCCTCATAATTGCGTTCGCAAGGACGAAAAGGTAACCGATCCCATCCGTGGCCGCTCGGAATGCCACCTCGGCCCGGCTGAATGGCGAATGCTAGGATGGCTGGAGCGAGAAGGATTTGGCTACGACCTGTATTCCGAGTACCAACTTCACAGCGGTGTATTGAATCTGGATGCGTACAAAGCGCTGGCCATTGGGGTCCACCCGGAATACTGGTCGCGCACAATGTACGAACGAATCAAGGATTGGGTGTGGAGCCGTGGAGGCAAGCTGATCTATCTTGGCGGAAACGGCCTGAACTGTGAGATCGAATTCCCGGACAATGCCACGATGCGCTGTAACTCGCAGGTACCCGATCCGGGCGGCATGGGAACAACCCAGTTCGAAAGCCGTTTCCACCGCCGGATAGAGTCCGAGGCCAATCTGCTCGGCGTTGTCTGTGACGACCGTGGGATCATGACTTCCGCTCCTTACCGCGTCATGCAGCCTGGCCATTGGATATTCGAGGGCGCCGGACTCAAAGAAGGAGACCTCTTCGGCCACGAAAGCCTTCATGAGCGAGTACCGGGCGGCGCAAGCGGCCACGAGACCGATAAGCGCAGCGGCAGCTCGCCCGCCAATACAGTCATCCTGGCAAAAGGCGTAAATCCGGACGGGGGCGGAGCCGAGATGGCATACTACGAAACGTCGAGTGGCGGTGCGGTATATTCGGCAGGGAGCATTACGTACGCCGCGTCGCTGTTGATCGACGACCTTATGGCAAAGATTACGCGAACGGTAATTGAACGGATGCTCAAATGATCTCCTAGTTGGATTTGTAATTGCCTCCGGTAAAATGGCATGAATCTTGCAATACTATTTGAATGTTGTACAATATCGTACAATGAAACGAGGGTCCTGCCGTTTTGTGCACGGGACTAGAGGCGAAATATCCGAGAACCCCGGAATCAATCGCCCAACTCAAGAGACGGAAAGCGGATTCAAATGGATTTGGCCACAAATGACCCGCCTCGACGCTGCTCAATCTACGTTGACGTGTACCTGATTCCACTCGTTCGTATCCGAATAAACTCGTAGAAATCGTGTTTCATGCGGTCGCCCGCTTTGGCGAGCTGCCGCCTGGATTCGCGCCCGTACGGCTTCTCCCGTTAAGAGAGTGCCTCTGGGCATTATCCTGGCTGATAATTAGCGATCCATACAGCCAGGCCGGATTACCGGCAGCGAAAAGATCGGAGGAAGTTATGAACGTATTCGTCCTCAACACAGGCAGGTGCGGCTCCACAACTTTTATCGAGGCGTGCAAACACATCTCCAATTTCTCGGCTGGACACGAAACGAGAACCGCGCACCTGGGCGACGCGCATCTCGATTATCCCGCGAACCACATAGAAGCGGACAATCGGCTTTCATGGTTTCTCGGAAGATTGGATCGATCTTACGGAAATAAGGCCCTCTACGTTCACTTGACAAGAGATACCGCGGAAACCGCTAAGAGTTTCACGAAGAGATACAGCTACGGAATTATTCAAGCCTATCGTTCTGCCATTCTCCTCGACCTTCCGGAAGACGCGGATCCGATGGCGGTGTCTCTGGACTATTGTGAGACGATCAACAGTAACATCGAGCTGTTCCTGAAGGATAAAACCTATAGAATGAGCTTTTCTCTGGAAAACGCTCATAAGGATTTCCGCACGTTTTGGGCCGCGATAGGCGCTGAAGGCGATCTGAACGCGGCGCTTAAGGAGTGGGACGTCCCTCACAACAGTGCCTCAGAGAACCTCCAATTTCCTAACACACAAACGAAAACAAGAAATGGGCGCCTCGTAAACGTCCTGAGAACAGTCAAGAGACTGCCCTCCACTCTCAGACAAGCCGGTAATTCAGCCACGAAGGTCGTGGCAAATACACAGCCAACTATTTGCACGGCTCGAGACGTAGGAGATCCTCCCGTCTGGGATATCTAAATATCTGCCGGCGCTGCTCTACGTTTCTGGAAATCTCCGCAGACGCGGTCGCCTCGATTTGACCTGCCCGGGAGCTCAAGTCACATTTGCGTTCCGGCAGCCGCCCTACCTTTCTTGCTTAATGCACATGGGCGCGAAATCTTCCAAGACTGCCGGTTTCCCCATGGGGTCGCACCGTGATACCAGTCGAACCTAGCGAACGGTAACGCGCGAGCCTTGCTTCATTGTGGACCCGCTAACCGCGATAGGCAACCCGGCCCCGATACAGCAGGCCGATTCCATATTGCGCGTCGAATTTTCCCTTTCAGCAGGAATCCCCGGACTTTCACCGAACGAAGAGGCAGTCCATTTGCAAGGAGCCGCAGATCCAGATGCTTGCACACGTACTTTCCAGCGCGGTCGTGGGAATCGACGCCATCCAGATCGACTGCGAAGTCGATATCTCCACCTCCCTGCCGATGTGGTCCCTTGTGGGATTGCCCGATACCGCCGTGCAAGAAAGCCGCGAGCGCGTCCGGTCGGCCATCCGTAACTCAGGATTCGAGTTTCCCCAAAAGCGAATCACCATCAACCTGGCGCCCGCCGACGTGCGCAAAGAGGGTCCGAGCTTCGACCTGCCGATAGCCATCGGCATCCTGGCCGCATCCGGGCAGGTCAGCCAGACCATTTTGCCCGAGACCGCGATGGTCGGAGAGCTTTCGCTCGACGGCAGCGTCCGGGCCGTCGCAGGGGTTTTGCCTGTTGCGCTGGCGGCCAAGGCGGCCGGTATCCGCCGCCTGATCGTCCCGAAGGCCAACACACGCGAGGCAGCCATTGTGGGCAGCGTGGACGTCATTCCGGTCGACTCCCTCAATGACGTCGTTATGGCGCTGAACCTACCGGATTCGATTGCGCCGGTCACGCTGGACCCGGCAGCACTGCTTCCAAACCACCCGCCGTATTCGGCCGATTTCACGGACGTCAAAGGCCAGCAGCACGTTAAGCGCGCCCTCGAGGTCGCGGCGGCGGGTGGGCATAACTGTCTGATGATCGGACCGCCGGGCTCCGGCAAGACGATGCTCGCGCGGAGGCTGCCGTCCATCATGCCGCCGCTTTCGGTCGGCGAGGCCCTGGAGACGACAAAGCTCTATTCCGTCTCAGGTCTGCTCCCGCCGGATACCGCTCTCATCAACACGCGGCCCTTTCGCGCCCCGCACCATACGATCTCCATCGCTGCGCTGGTGGGAGGCGGATCGATCCCCCGCCCCGGCGAGGTCAGCCTCGCCCACCACGGAGTGCTCTTCCTGGACGAGCTTCCCGAATTCCGCCGTGATGCGCTCGAAGTCCTCCGCCAGCCGCTGGAAGACGGCATCGTCAACGTAGCGCGGATCCATGCCTCGCTGATTTATCCTGCCAACTTCATCCTGGTCGCCAGCATGAATCCGTGCGTATGCGGCTATTTTGGCGATGCTTTCCGTGCTTGCACGTGTACGCCGAACATGGTAAGGAAATATCAACAAAGAATCTCCGGCCCGCTGCTTGACCGGATCGATCTCCATATCGAGGTTCCGGCTGTGAAGTACAGGGATCTCGCGAGCAGGGAGCCGGGGGAGACTTCTGCCGCGATTCGTTCACGCGTAGCGCGGGCCAGGGAGAT
>JBGPOG010000025.1:0-17472 GCA_041487935.1 Chthonomonadia bacterium
CCGAACCGTCGGCAATACCGTCATCCCGAACCGTCACCAATACCGTCATCCCGAACCGTTGTTGTGAGGGACCTGCTTTGGACGTTTGTCCTTAGGAGCTGCCTTTGTGAATCTGGCCGGACGGCCACCCGTATGGGTGTTTTCTGTCTCGCATTGTAAGGACGAGTCGGAGACACTACACTAGAACCGAACGTTTACAAGAGTCAGGAGTGCGCTCGCCGTGCAGGAATCGCCCCTGCGAGCGAAGAATTCACCTCCGTAGGCCGCCAGTTTGATCCCTCTTAGCTCTACGGCCAATAACCATACGACCGAATTACCCGGCAACCCAACGACCCTGTATGCTCTACACCCAGAACTTCAGCCCTGTTAATATTCCCGTCCTCGGCTTCCTCATTGCCGCGCTTCCAGTGATCGCCCTTTTCTACCTTCTTGTCGTCAAGCGCGCGACCCCCTATTGGGCTGCCGCCGGCGGAGCGGCGGCAGCGTTGCTGGTTGCGGTTCTTATCTATCGGATGCCGGTACACATGGCCGGTGTGGCATTTGTCAATGGGGCGCTGTTCGGCATCATTCCCATCTGCTGGACCATCGCTTGCGCGATGCTGCTCTACAATATTACCGTCGAAACAGGGCGGTTCGAGGGAATCAAGAACTCGGTTGCTGGTCTTTCCGCGGATCACAGGCTGCAAGCCGTACTCATTGCTTTTGCCTTCGGAGCTTTTCTGGAAGGGGCGGCGGGCGGCGGGACTCCCGTAGCTATCTGCGCCGCGATGATGGTCGGCCTCGGCTTCGATCCGTTCCTGGCCGCAGGTCTATGTTTGATCGCGAATACTTCTCCGGTTGCCTATGGCGGTTTCGGCACGCCTCTGCTGACTCTCTCGAGCGTCACGGGAATCGACACACAAACGCTAAGCCACATGGCAGGAAATCAACTTCCGTTCCTGTCTTGCATAGTTCCGTTCTGGCTGGTGCGGTGCATGTGCGGTTGGAAGGAAACGTTCGAAGTGTGGCCGGCCATCGCGGTGGCGGGCAGCTCGTTTGCGATCTGCCAGTACTTTTTCGCGCACTCGGCGGCCTATCAGTTGACCGATATCGCGGGTGGATTGATTTCCCTGGTGGTTACTGCGGTCTTCCTGCATTTCTGGAAGCCCCGGAGGATATGGCGTTTCGAAGCGAAGCACGCGACCGTAGAAGAGTTCGAAGACGCGCCGGCGGGGGTCAAGACCCATGTTACCGTCGCCAGGATGGGACTGCGCGATACAAGCATCGCCTGGATGCCTTTCATCATCCTTTGCGCGCTCATGACGGTCGTCGGAATCTACAAGAAACCGATCGACGCATTCACCGTCGGCCCGATCAGAACGTATTACGAGCTGAACATGCCGGGGGTCGACCTGAAAGTCCGGCGAACCCAACCCGTTGTCGATAAAGATACGCTGGAGCGCGCGCAATTCAAGTTCAACTGGGTCTCGACTCCGGGTACCTCGGTCTTCGTCACCGCGATGTTCTGTTTGTGGATGCTCCGCGTCAATCGCGAGCAGCGCCGCCGCATTTTCCGCCGCACATACGAGCAGATGAAGGTTCCCGTCCCGACGATCATCTGCATGTTGGGACTTGGCTCAGTCACCCGGCTGGGCGGCCTGGACGCAACCATGGGCATGGCCTTCAAAGGCACGGGGATGCTCTATCCGTTTTTCGCGGCGATCCTCGGCTGGCTGGGGGTCTTCCTCACCGGGACGGACGCCGCCAGCAACGCGTTATTCGGCTCGCTGCAGAAGATGACGGCCCTCCAACTTCACTTGAATCCGATCCTCATCACCGTCGCCAACTCCACCGGCGGCGTGATGGGGAAGATGATCGACGCGCAGTCCATCTGCGTCGCCACGGCCGCCACCGAGAGGGTGGGGACGGAGGCCGACATCTTCAAATTCGTCATCCGCCACAGCATCATCCTCGCCTGCATCGTGGGGTTGATCGTCATGCTGCAAGCGTATGTATGGCCGTTTACGCTGATGGTGCCGAAGCCGTAACCTCCTCAAGGCAGCCACTTTCGGTTACCCTCCGATTCCAGATTGCGGCCACACTTCGGCGATATGGCATAATGAATGCCATGTCCGATCAGCCCATTATCACCCTGAATCAATTGAAAAAGACCTTCCGCGTACACGAGCGCGAGGCAGGGGTTGGCGCTTCGATCAAGAGCCTGTTTGCCCGGAAGTACAAAGACGTGGAGGCGGTTAAGGGGGTCAGCTTCGACTTGCAGGCCGGGGAGGTCGTTGGGTTTCTCGGTCCGAACGGCGCCGGCAAGACAACCACTTTGAAGATGCTGGCAGGATTGCTGCACCCTAGCGGCGGCGAAGCGCGCGTGCTTGGTTTTGTTCCCTGGAAGCGCAGCAACGACTTCCTTCGCAACATCAGCCTGGTGATGGGCAACCGGAACCAACTGGTTTGGGATATCCCCGCCATGGATTCCTTTACCGTGAACCAGGCCATTTATCAGATACCCGAAAAGCAGTTCAAGGAGACCCTGGACGAGCTGATCGAGCTGCTGGATCTCTCCGCGCTGCTCAAGAAGCAGGTTCGAGGCTTGTCGCTCGGCGAGCGGATGAAGTGCGAGCTGGCGGCTTCGCTGCTTCACCGGCCGTCGGTCCTATTCCTGGATGAGCCGACCCTTGGCGTCGACGTGACCATGCAGGGCCGCATTCGCGATTTCATCAGGATGCACAACCAGCGGCACGGCGCCACCGTGCTGCTCACCAGCCACTACATGGCCGACGTGACCGCGCTTTGCAAGCGTGTGATTGTCATCCACCACGGCCAGCTTCTGTTCGATGGCGATCTGGCAGCATTGAGCGACCGCATCGCGCCGTTCAAGCTCGTGGAGCTGGACGTGGAAGATCCGGAAGCCGCCATCGCCGCGGAAAGGTACGCGGAGGTCATCGAGCGCAGCGAAACAAAAGTCAAGCTCCGCGTTCCCAGAAACGAGACGAGCGCAATCGTGAGCCGCATCCTCGCCGAGCTGCCCATCGTCGACCTAACCGTGCAGGATCCTCCGATCGAAGAGGTGATCGACCAGTTGTTTCAGGGCGAAGCGGTATGAATCGTACTCGTACTCGTACTCTGACTCGGACTCGGACTCGGACTCTTACTCTTACTCTTACTCGTACTCGGACTCGTACTCGGACTCCGACTCGGCTTCTGCCTTGCAATCGGCAAGCAACGTCCGATGACGAGTACGAGTACGATTAGGCCTTAGAATGAGCTACTGGTATTACATCTACCGCGCAAACCTCAAAAAGAGCATTGCCGTGATGGCACAGTACCGGTTTGCCATCCTCATCTGGGCGGTGTGGGGGTTTGTGGGACCGCTGATTTCGCTGGCGGTGTGGACTGCGACAACTTCGGCTCGCGGAGGAGCTGTAACAAACTCCGCGAACGGCGCGACTTTTGGACGCGCGGACTTTGCGGCCTACTTTCTGATCTACATGATCTTCGGGCACTTGACGATGTCCTGGGACGTCTTCGAGTTCGCATACCGGGTCCGCGACGGAAACCTCTCGCCAAGGCTGCTCAAGCCCCTGCACCCGATCCACTCCGACATCGCGGATAATATCAGCTTCAAGCTGGTGACCAGCGTGATGATTAGCCCGGTGTGGATCGCATTGTTCATCATACTCAAACCGACTGCGCCCGCCTCCGCATTTCAGCTCCTTCTCTCCGTCCCAGCCCTTATTCTAGCTGGGACCGTGCGGTACATTTTGCAGTATGGCCTGGCGAGCATCGCCTTCTGGACCACGCGCGTCGAAGCCATCAATCAGCTCTATTTCACGGTGGATACCTTCCTCGGAGGCCGCATCGCTCCGCTGTCGCTGCTTCCCGGCTGGATGGGGCTCGTCGCTGCGTGGCTGCCGTTTCGGTACATGGGGGCCTTTCCGGTAGAACTGTTCCTGGGGCGAGTGCCCGCGGATCAGATTCTCCCTGGTTTCGCGATGCAGGTGCTGTGGCTCGTTGTGGCAATCGCGGTTTTTCGCGGTCTCTGGTCGGCGGGAATCAAGCAGTATTCGGCTGTAGGAGCGTAGAGACACAGCTCGGCGAAATTGTCATCGCATTAGAGGCCGTGCTACAATAAGATCGACCATGCATAAACGTAATTCGCCAAGGAAACAAGAGGTCGAAGAACCCGAAGACCGCCTCGGCATGACCGAGGAGCAGTGGGCTCAGTTCCAGGCCTACACGCACGGCTACGGCGAGCAGGACGAGAACGGGGTTGATCTCTCTTTGCTGCGCGAGAATCTGAAGCTCACGCCGACAGAGAGGCTGGAGCGCATGGATTCTGCTCATATGAAGATAGGACCCAGAACGACTTTTCTGGCGAAGGCACACCTGGAACACATTCGACTTCTGAACTCGCAGCGGGCGTCCTTCGTTATAGTCGGCGACGTCGCTATCCGGCTTCACGGCGGGTCGGATTTGTCCAGCGATCTGGATATACTCTACGAACGCACACAATTGAATCTTGTTGCGATCGAGCGCGCGCTATCCTCAGCCGAGCCGCGTTTTCGGGACGGTGCGGGTATTTCCCTTCCCTGGAGTGCTGACGTCTTAAGACTCGGCCGCAACTTCATGCTCCGCACGGAGACCGGAGACCTGGATCTCCTTGCCGACTTGCCAGGCGCCGAGTCATACGAGCGCCTGGTGGACCGAGGCCGCATCATCGACTTAGCGGGTCAGCAGGTTCGGGTCGCATCGGTCGACGATCTCATCTCGATGAAGCGCGCCGCCAACCGCCCCAAAGACCAGTTGCACGTCATGGAGCTGGAAGCGCTACGGAAGATGATTCAGGAGCAATGCAACAAACCCGATCACCCAAGCGCTTGAATACCTGAACACCTGAACACCCGAACACCCAAACACCCATCAATGCGCTACCTTAAACTCCTCGCCGTCTTCTACCGGACCTCCATACAGACCGACATGGAGTACCGCGCGGACTTCTATACGCGTATCGTGGCCAGCCTTCTGGGACTGTTGACCACGATCGGCGGGCTTTCCATTGCGTTCAACTACACTTCGAATATCAAGGGCTGGACATTCGCGCAGGCGCTGGTTCTCCTGGCGGTTTACTATCTGATGGACGGTCTGATCGAGATGTTCATCGCGCCAAACATGCGCGAGATCATGGTCAAGGTCCGTGATGGCACTCTCGACTTTCTCCTCCTCAAGCCGGTCAGCGCGCAATTCATCGCGTCGTTTCGGACGTTCAACGTCTGGAGGATCGTCAACGTGACAGTCGGATTGGCGCTGAGTTTGTACACGATTGGGCGGCTTTCATTGACGGTCGGGTGGTCGCAAGCCGCCGCGTTCGCAACCACCATCGCCGCGGGCGCCGCTATCGTATATTCATTCTGGTTGTGTCTCGTTACGCTCACGTTCTGGTTCGTTAAGATGGAGAACATCGAGCAGATCGTCTGGCAGGCGTTCGAAGCCGGACGGTATCCGATCGAGATCTACCCGGCGTGGCTTCGCGGCGCGCTGACGTACGCGATTCCAGTCGCGTTCATCATCACTGTCCCCGCCGAAGCGCTCGCCGGCCGCCTGGAAGCCGGTTTTGTAATCGTTTCACTCGTTGTGGCCGGCGTGATGCTCGTGCTGTCGAGCTCGTTCTGGCGCTTCGGTCTTCGGTACTACACCGGTGCGTCCGCATGAGGGGAATCTAACCGCAGAGGACGCAGGGAAACGCAGAGGAGTTCTCAGGGAAGGCATTCGAACCTAGAAACCACCTGATCGACGTTAAAGCATGCGGGTATTGTGGCGCTATCGGGCGATTGCGGTTTCACCTGCAATTAGGCAACTGTATGAATGACCTTAATCTATCGATGTTTCGGGCTTATGACATCCGTACGCCGTCGGAGCTGCTGACGGACGATCTGTCGGCGCGTCTCGCTCGCGCCGAAGCCGCCTATTTCCGCGACGATTTGGGAGTTACCGGCGTCGTGGCAGCCCACGACGCAAGGAGCTCTGGTCCGCGGTATCTCGAAATCGCCGTCCGGGAGTACACTCGGGCCGGGTTGAACGTTTTGGTTGTGCCTGGGGTCTGCAGCACTTCGATGTTCTATTTCGCAGCCATGCGCCATCCCGACCTGGCTGCGGTCATGTTCGGAGCTTCTCATAACCCGGCAGGCGACACGGGCCGCAAGACGCTCGGTCCCGGAGTTCATCCGATCGCGGAACACATTGGCCCGCTCGGTGGGCTGGACCGGATCAAGGAGCTGTATATACGGGATGACGATGGACGATGGACGATGGACGATGCAATAAACCTATCGTCTATCGTCCATCGTCCATCGTCCATTGGCCGCATCACCGGCTACGATCCGACCGGCGAATACATCCGCTACAGCATGAATCTCGCGGGAGTCGAGCCGGGGGGACTCGCCGGTCTGCCCGTTCTCCACGATTACCTGAACGGCGCCGCGGGACGCGAGATGTTGCTCGCGTTTTCGCTCGCAGGCGCTGATCTAACTCCACTCCACTTCACCGCGGACGGCCGCTTTCCACTCGGCGACCCAAATCCCGTCAAGCAGTCCGTCATTCGCGAAGGCCTGGAAGTTTTGACTTCCGGCGATTTTACGCTTGGGACGTTCTTTGATGGCGACGGCGATCGGGTCGATTTCTATCGCGGCAATGGCGATTACCTGGCGTCAAGCTTTGTCTATGCGGGGATCCTGCCATATATCCGCCAACGCTACCCGGCTGAGGGCCTGGGCGTGTTCACAGATCTGAAGAGCAATCCACTGGCGATTATGGAGATGGCGAAGGCAGGTTTCAGCGTGAACGTCATCCGGAATGGGCACAGCCAGATCAAAAGCAGCATGATCGACGACGCCACGAAAGTAGGTGCAGTGGAAGAATCGGCGCACTTTTATGAGGCATTTCCGGCGCCGACGATGGAATTGGAAACGCTGACGATGGACGATGGACGATGGACGATGGAAGCCACGGATCCGCAGGCTAGTGGGAAATCTGAAGATCGTCAATCGTCAATCGTCCATCGTCCATCGTCTTCCGCGGACCAATCATCGTCTATCGTCCATCGTCCATCGTCTACCATCCGGTACTGCACCGAAAACACGCTGTACATCGCTCTCCTCGTCGCCCGCGCGTGGAAAGAAAATCCGGCCAGGTTCGGCGAGTTGTTCGATATCCAGTCCCGGACCAGCCGGGAGCGCGAATGGGGATACAAGTTTCCCACAGATTATCTGCGTTCGGATGCCCTCGCGGCCGTTCAAAGCCATTTCGAATCCCAAGGAGCGACCGCGATTTCGCGAATGGCGAATGGATATGACCTTGAAGCGACGATGATGCGTCGCGGGGTACCTTTCGACATTACCGCGGAAACTCTTATGACCTCCGATTGGCTCCAGGTGTGCCAGCGTGTGTCGCAAAGCGAAAACGGGCTCGCGCGCTGGGAAGCGGTGGGTTCCTCGACCGAGATCGTTTCGGGCGCTAAACGCGATATTGCAGGGATCGTTCAAGAATACGGTGCAGGAGAAGAGTATCAAGGATAGCCTGAATCGCTATTGCCGCCGCAAGAAGTTCAGTTTGATGAGCGCCGCTAAGTGTCCCGCTGTCACGCGCGGGCGAAAGCGGTTTCGATCTTCCGGCCGTGAACGCTGAAAGGCTCAATCAAGACAGCGTCGTCCGTAAACGGCGCCGGCATATCCTCTTTTCCAGCCGGCCCAGCCTGCATTGCGTCGCAGACCTGCTCCACAAGTCTTCGATCCGGCGGTTTGACATCCAGCTTATTCTTCTTGCATTTGGTATAGTGTAGTAATGCAGCAGCAAGCTAACGGCCGGCTTTCGAGGAAACTCAGCGATGAAGCGCTTAGCCGCATTCCCGAGCGCGTCATACCGCTTCACGAAGGGAACGGAAGCTCAGTTCCCCATGCGGACCTCGGTTCCCTGTCGTCGGAGGCCGGCGGCAACACGGTCCTCGCCATCGATTTTCAAGCGGCAAATTCGATTGGGCTGCCGATCGTCGTCGTCCAGACCGGAAACGAAAGCGATTCTGGTCCGCGCTTTTCGGCGCTATCGCCTCGCGAGCGATCCGTGGCCGAGCTGATAGCCAGGGGACTGGCCAATAAGGAAATCGCACGCGATCTTGGTCTCTCCATTCATACGGTCAAAGACCAGGTTCATTATTAGCGCAACGAGGGAATAACGTTTATGAAACCAGTTGCCGCCTTGATATTTGGATTGGCAGTTCTCGCGATTCAGGCTGGGGCCTCATCGGAAAGCTCTTACGCGCCGGAGCAAGTCCGCCTGGCGGTTAAGCGCTCGCTGACTCTGATGATCAAAAGCCTGGAAGAGTATCCCCGCCACGAGAAGTGCTTCTCTTGCCACCACCAGGGCGTTCCCATGCTTGCGCTCTCTCAAGCCCGGTCCCATGGATACGTCGTTGAGGATAAGAGTCTTGAGGCCGCTGTCCGGCACACGAAGGCGGATTTGGGCAGCGATCTCGAGAAATACCTTAAAGGCGAGGGGCAGCCGGGAGGTGTGGATCGAGCGGGGTATGCGCTGTTGGCCTTGAAGTGCGGCGGAGCGAAGAGCGACTCGACGACAAGCGCGGTTGCCGGCTTCCTTCTTCAACGTGACCGCGACCGGGATTTCTGGAGAACGACGGCCAACCGTCCTCCCCAGGAAGCGAGCAGCTTCACGAGCACGCTGCTGGCTATCAGGGCGCTAAAGAGTTATGGAGCCTTGCCGGAAAAGGTTGCCATCAAAACGCGGATCGACCGGGCGCGGCAATGGTTGGAGCAGGCTCCGGCAAAGGACACCGAGGACAGGGTATTCAGGCTTTGGGGCTTGAAGGAAGCCGGGTCGGCCGATGAGGCAGTCAATAAGGCAGTTTTAGAACTCCTGGGCAGCCAGCGCGATGACGGAGGATGGGCACAACTACCCGGAGGAAGCAGCGACGCTTACGCAACCGGTTCGGCGCTAACGGTTATGCGGTTGACCGGCGTTCTGCGCGAGGATGCCCCGGAGTTTCAACGCGGAGCTAAATTCCTTCTCCAAAATCAACTGCCTGACGGATCGTGGCACGTCATCAGCCGGAGCAAGCCGTTTCAGCCTTACTTCGAGAGCGGATTTCCGCACGGCACGGATCAATTTATCTCGATGGCTGCCACCGGCTGGGCGACAGCCGCCCTAGCCCTGGCCACCGGGCGGCAATGAGGCCATGATTGAATATCATGCTGCTACCGAAGAGCGCTTTGCCAGACTTCGATCGACCATCACCTGATCCGCCAATAGGATCAGCTCGTCGACCGTGCACGGACGGTCCGGGTCGAAGTACGCGGCGCCGATATTCAGCTCGATCTCGTAAGGGCGATCCGCCGCAAAGATGAATGTCTCGATATTCTTCTCGATCCTGCGCTCAAACACTTCGGCCGGGACACGGCCCGTCTCGAGAGCGAGAACTGCAAATTCGTCTCCGGCGACTCTCGCGATAACATCCGAGGCGCGGAACGTTTTTCTCAGGATAGCGGTGGTGTCGAGGATAGCCTGGTCTCCTTCGGCCCTGCCCAGGTTTTCGTTAATCCAACCCATGTTGTGGATGTCAATGTAGATCATCGTTGCTCCGCAGCCCGTTCGGTTTGCAAGGCAAAGCTGGTGCCGGCCCAGGATTGTCAATCCACGACGGCTTTGAAGACCGGTAAGCTCGTCCGTTAAGGTGAGGGCCTTGATTTGTTCTTTCAATCGGCTTGATTCAACGGCGTGTCTGAGCGTCCGGCACAATGCCAGGCCGTCGAATTTTCCTTTGACGAGGTAATCCAGGTTCGCTGGGCCGCCTGCAACGGGATCCGGCAATTCTATTTCGTCCTGTCTCAAGATAACCATCGGTCGTGAATGCGTCCGTGCCTGAAGGGCCGAAATCATGTCGGAAGCGCCTTCGTCCGGCAAGTCGAGCAGAACCACGTCGATCGGGTGTTGATCTGTAATTGCTAACGCACCGCCCTTCCCATCGTCGAGGATGAAGTCAAACCCCGACAACTCCGGCTCGGGCAGCAGGCCCTGGACGATGGCCGCGTCGCCGGCGTGGTTTTCGATGAGAAGGACTCTCAAAGGAGATTCACCCATAATTCACCTCGTGTAGTCATCGCCGCAAGCGCGATGAGCGCCGACGCGGGTGCAGATTTGTCGAATGGCTCGGAGGAGGAACGCTCCCGAATTGCAAAACCGGGTCGACTTCGTGGCGCAATTAGTTTCGATCGAATCGATCGATGAATTATTATCGGCTGGATTGCCAGGAATTATTACGAGGTACACGGCGAATTGTTGCCGCTGGAAATAGGCTTTGTTCTGAATTCGCGCAACCATATTCACCCGCGGGGGAACGCGTCGTGACACTTCGCAATACGTCGTGCGTCCGGGCAACCGGAAGGAACCGTTCGGTCGCAGCGCGAATGGATGTATATCATCCGCTATCAGGAGTCAAACAATGAATCGACTAACCATTCGTTGGACGGCAGCCGCGCTCATCCTAACAACTCTGTTACTTTCCGGAGGCACAGCAGCTTGCCAACCGAGCGGGGATCAGACTATTGCCGTCGTCGTGAACGGCGAGAAGATCACCGTTGGCGACTGGATCAAGCGGATGCAGAATCTGCGGGCGCAGGACTTCCTTGCGAGCTCGAACCCTATCCGGTTCAAGGGGGCAACCGGCGGCCAGATCGCTCTCGACGCGTTGATCAACGGCAAGCTCTTGATACAGTACGCGACCAAAACCAGCCTGTTGCCGGCAGACTCGGAAGTGGCATCGATGCTGGCGAACGTTCGCAAGAGGCCGGAAGTCGCTCAAGGACTCCAAAACGGTCAATTCACCGAGGATCAGGTGCGGTATGACGTGCTTGTCCAGGCTGCCTATTTCAATGTCGCCACGGTAAATATCGTTGTTTCGCCGGAGGAGATCAAGGGGTATTACGATCGGCACTCGGACCAATGGGGACATCCGGAGCGATGGCGGCTGGGGATAATCAAGGTTACCACGAAGGAAAAAGCGGATAAAGCCGCGGCAGAGCTCAAAGGCGGAACCCCGTTTGAAACCGTTGCGGCGCAAATGTCGGAAGACCAGCAGACCAACAAGAGAGGCGGCGAATCCGGGCACTACAATTCGACCGATCCCGGGCTGCCGGACTTTGTGCGCGAAGCCATCAAGAAACTTAAACTCGGCGAAACCACGGCGCCGCTGCAGGCGCCAATGCCAAAACCGGATCCAAGCGCCAAGCCGGTTTTCTTTATTTTCCGATTGAACGGACGGGAACCGGCCTTTGTACAGCCGCTTGAGTCGGTTCGCGACGAAGTCAAGCGGCTGGCGCTGTTGGAGAAGGCAGCCGCAGCCGGTGGCGCTGACAAGAAGCTCGCGGAGTTCCGCAAAACGTCCCAGGTCGTGATCTCGCTGCCGGGATACAAGTAAAGGATGAAGGATCGAGGATGAAGGATGAAGCTGATAGCGGCGGCCGGGTAACTCGGCGTGGGCTTGTAGGAGGGGTTATTGGCGCCGGACGGCTTGTAGCCATGCAGGTCCAGCTCGTTTAGCCTAATCCGGCATTGCCAGAACCAAAAAGGGAATAACTATCAACTTCTACGATTGGCCGCAAATCCTGCGCGATTTGCGTTCAATCTTACCGGTAAGATACTAATGTCGGTGGGGTCTCAGAAGAAAAGCCGGCTCCGAGTACGCGGAGCCGGCTACTCTATTTCAGGTGTAGACTTCCGACGTCAAACAGGCTGATCCACCTACTTCTTCACCTCGTCGCGCCTGCTCTCGTTGAGCACGCCGCCGACTCGAAGCGGCATGATCTCGCCCATGTGCCTTACTTGAACGCCCTCGGAATTGACCGAAAGCAATCTCCAGCCCTTGGCAAGGGCGTCGCCCGGTCTTGCGATGATCATCCGGCCGGACACCTGGAGCGTTGCGACGGACGGATCGCCATGAACTACTCCCACGACGCGGATCTCAGGATCCGCAGGCGGCGCGGGCGCGGCAGCGGGTGCATTCGCCGGTCCAGGTCCGAATGTTGCCGGGCCGAGGTTCGGCAACTGAGACATCATCGGTGATGATGACGCTGCGCGCGCGTTCATGTCGAGCGCATTGCCGATCGGCTTCGACTTGGCGTCGTTTTGCGCGAAGACTCTTGGCGTGCGCTTGACGTCGTCGTTTGTGTCGGCGCCCGGTCTGGCCCCGTCCTGCAAAGGAACGAACGGGTCGTGGATGTCTAGCGCCAGGCTATCGGCGCCTTTACGCCTGTCGCCCGTGATCTTCCCAGTGGGAAATGCTTCGGCAGCGCCCGGCGCGCCGGCCACAGCCGCCGGGGTCGCCGATGCGGTCGGCGTAGCTTGCGCTCCTGCAGGCGTTTGCGCGCCGGCCTCGGGCGCGGCGGCTTTCTTAGGAGCCACCACCCCCATCATTGTGTGAACTACGAAGAACAGAATGACAACGATCAGGCCGATCAAGCCGGACGCCTTCATCCGTTCCGCGGGGTTCATATTTGAAAAGTTCATTTCTTGATCTCCGGTAGTGCGATGCGCCCGTTAGTCGTTTGCCTGTGGAATCAGCTTGATCGTCAGGAAGATCATCACCTCGGAACGGCGATGATTGCGCGTCTCGTTTTTGAATAGATTGCCGATGATCGGCAGGTCGCCCAGGAATGGAATTTTGGACATTTGCCGAATGTCTTCGTCCCGTATCAGACCGGCAATTACCAGCGTGTCGCCATCCTTCACACGGACCACCGTTTCGGCTTCTCTCGAGCTGGTTTGCGGGAGACCGGCTGTGAATCCGGTCACCGTGCTTACCACCGGGTGAACCCGAAGGGTGATATAGCCATTGTCATTCACTCGCGGATGGACGAGCAGGATGATGCCCACCGGGACTTCGACGACGGTGAACTGATTGCCGGTGGTCGGGCTGGACTGAGCCAGCGATTGGAACCGCAGCGTGTCGCCGATAAACACCGATGCATCCTGGTCGTCGATCACGGATGTCGACGGATTCGCGAGAAGCTTAGCTTGCTTGTTCGTCACCATCGCATTGAGTGTCGCGATCGGGTTGAACGGCGCTCGCAGATAACTTCCAAATCCGAGCGGGCCGGCGGCGGTAGTAGTCGTTTGGCCTCTCTCGAAGAACTGGAACTGGTTCCAATTCCACTCAACGCCAAGGTTCTTGGTGTATTCCGGAGAAGTATCTACGACTTTCGCCTCGATCACCATCTGCCGCGGCGCGGTATCTACCATGCGGAGCATCTTGATCGCCTCGTCCAGCGCGGCAGGACTTCCCTTAAGCAGGAGCGTTCGCGCGTTCTTGAACATTCCAAGGGCTCCCGCTGGGCCCGCGGCTCCTCCGGCTCCCGCCGCATTGGGATCGGCCTGTTGGCCTGCCGCCCCCTGCTGCTGCCCGCTGCCGTTCCCGCTCTGGCCGCCCGAGCTTCCGCTGGCCCCTCCAATGAATTGGCCGCTGAGCGGATTGAAGATCGGTCGGGACGGCGCGAAGCTATCCGGCCCCGGAATGACTTCCACTTCCTTCGCGGCTTGCAGCATCATATGCACGAGCTGAAGCGGCGACACGTATCGAATTCGGTATAGACGGCTTTCCGTGGCGGGCTGCCCGGGAACGTCAAGCAGCTCCACATTGGCTTTGGCCGTTTCGACTTCCGTTCGCTGCCCGGTCAATACCACCGCGGTGCCCGCAGACTCGACTGTAACTCCCGGTGACATCTTCGCGATAGAAAGCGCCAGTTTGTCTGCCGGACGGTTCTTGACTTCCACCTTCATCGTCGTTCGGACCGTGCCGGCGGAGAATACGTCGTTCTGCTTGATCAGCTTTTCAGCCCCGTCGAGATCTTCGGGAGCGCCGTTGATGGCAACCTCTTTGCCGAACGGACGCGCGGTGACGTCTGAAAATGCGTTCTGGACGAGATCGGCCGCAACCTTATCCGTAATATAGGATAGAGCGATCCGGCGTGATTCGCCTAATCGATCCAATGTCTGCCGCATCTCGCTCTTCGGCGCGATAACGTAGGTGCCCTGGACCTTCTTCGCCCCCAACCCGGCCAGGTTGGTCACCATGGTCAGGGCTTCGTCCATCGTCTTTTCGCGAAGGTGGACCGTGACCTGGCCTTTGACGCTCGGGTTCACGGCGACATTTGCTCCGCTCTGTGTAGCAAGCGCGCGAATGACGTCCGTAACCTCCGCGTTGACATAATCCAACGTCAGAAGCGTATTACGGGCAGGCGGCGGTGGTGCATCTTTGCCGGTTGCGCCCGCCGATGCGGTGAAGGCCGTAACAGCCGCCACTGTTACGATAGTTCCAACCAGGCTTTTAAGGGTCTGTTTCATCCTTGGACCTCGGTTATTCTCTTCGCAATACAATGATTGCGGTTTTGTTTCGACGATTAACTCTTTTGCGCCGGTGCAGCGGCCGCTGCAAATCCCGGAGGAGCATCGACATATCGCGTGATAGTAAGTGTCGTATGGAGGACTGGGAAACTCGGATGTCCATTTCCGATGCGGCATTCGGACATCGAGATCAACCTCCGCGAACGTTCCAGTCCTCCAAGGAACGCGCGCAATCCGTTAAAATCGCCTTCGAAAGCGATGCTGCTCTTGATGCCCACGATGCCGGCAGGTAATTCGTTGCCGGCAGCGACCGGTTGTCCACTGTTCTGCGTTTGCGGATTAGGCTGTTGGGCGGCCGTAGGCGGCGGCGGTACCGCTGCCAGCGACTGAATAGACATGATTCGGTTGCCTGTCCGGCTGCAAAGGGTCGACAATCCGCGTAGAAAGTCGCTTTGCTCCTGCTTTGTCATCGGCAGGCTGGCGATCATTGGATTGGGCGGAAGGTCGCTGATCTCTTTCAACTGCCTTAGATATTTTTCAACCTGCCCCTTGGCGGTCTTCGTGTCTTTGTTCAACTGGACCAGCTTGTTCTGGCGCGGCACCATGACGAAGCAGCAGACCAGTAGAGATGCCGGCGGCATCAACAAGGTCAGCCACCGTTGAAGAGATGCTGGTATAGCGCTCATTTAGCTGCCTCCTTGCGTGGCGCCGGTTGGCCCGGCCGGCTTTGGCGCAGCGGTCGTTGCAACCGGTTGTGCGAATGCGGTTTGAAGGTCGAACTTGATCCCGACTAGCTTATCCGTCTCCACACGCTGAAGATTACTCAGGCGAATCGGGTCGAGCGTAGGCGAGAGATTGATGGTGTCCATAATGTCGGCAACGGTCTTGGGCGCAAACGCTTCGCCGCTGAGGAAGATCGCGCCGGACTGGTCGATGGCCAGGCTGGTAAGGCTGGCGTTCCTCGAGACCGACGCAGACACGTATTCGATCGCCTGGCGGAGCGGTTTGTCTCGTTTCAGGATCGCCGTCGTCAAGTTCTTCTGGCGGTCCAGCACGGACACCTTTGCGGCGGTCTCTTGAGTCAGGGTTGTAAGCTCGGTTTTGGTCTGCTTGAACGTACGATCGGCTCTATTGATGTTGCCGCCAACAATGAGCGCGGCAATCATTGTCCCGGCGAGGATCAACCCGCTCGCGCTCATACTGGCCATCATCACGCGCGGCGCCAGCCTTCGCTCGACAATCACCCTGTCGCCGATACCCAGATCGAGCATCGGCGCATGCTCGTAACCGGAATGTCCCCGAAGCCCGAGACCGATTGCGGTCGTATAGCGGAAAGCGTCGTCGCCCAGGAGTATGGCAGCGGCCTCCGGAGCGACCGGCAGCGTATCGACCACCGACGCCATTTCGGCGGAGCTCCTGAGGTACTGAGTCATCACGCCAAAGAGGTCGGGCGCGTCCGGCGCGTCGATTGCAAATCGGACTATCATTCGTTCGCCGGCCGTCGGATACTCCCGCAGATAGTAGTCGATCGACCGCTGGACCTCGGTCATCAGCAGAGAGATGGCCTGGCGGTTGAAGAGTTCGTCCGATTGACCGGGAGAAGCTGCCTCCTCTTCTACGTACTCTTCGTCATCAGCGAGACTCAGCGGTCCGCCGAGCGCGCGTTTGTTCCCCTGGCCGGCGGCGGTCTCGGCGGCAAGAGATTGACTCCGCAGCTCGGGCACGCCTGTATCGACCCGGCGATAGAACTGAAGCGCGCCCTCGTGCGTGATAAGGATATCGGTGCCCGAAGCGGAGAGAATGACCGTGGCCATCGCATCTTCGGAGGTAACCATTGGGTAGAGAGCGCGCAGAACGGCAATTGCGCCCGGCTCCACGGCCACGAGGTTCAAGCTGCTCGCATCGACCACTGCGCGGTAACTGGCGACAAGCCGCTCTTCAGCGCCCATCAGCAATACGCGGGATACGGCCTCTTCACTCTCTTCCGATTCGTGATTTGGCGGATCAGGAAGCCGGTAAAAGTCGAATGCACTCTGCCCGGCAGGCAGGATGCGGTAGTGATCCATTTCGCCCCGAAGCACCGACCTGACTTCCGGGTCGGGAACCGGGGGGATCTCCATGACGCGCGCCACAAGGTTGCATCCCGTAATACCTACCACGACCTGGTTGACTTTCGGATCCAGTTGGGCGCACAGGTGCCGGACCGCAGCTCCTATTACCTGTGCCTCCAACATACCTTCCGAGTCGACCGAGTGTGGCGGGGTCGGGATGCTCCCAACAGCGGTAAGTTGTATGCCGCCGGCGCTTGATCGTATACAAGCGCCTCGCACCTCGTGCGCCGAGATCTCAATTCCGATGCTAGCGCGATGTTTCAAAGGTGCAACTCCTGTCATGCGCCCCGGGAATACTGCCGTGTGTCAATTGTCACCCGGTTCGCCAGATTATTTTTGTTGCGTATATAAGTTCGACTAAAACCGCATGATCTGTCGTAGCCGCACGGTCGTCGAAATGGTCCTGTTTTGTCCGCCGGTCGCACAATTGGCGGAGATCGTTATGGCTGCCACTGTGGAGAGCGCCGCTCCTGATACACTGGTCGACGAAGCCCAGGTCGTGCCATTCCACGTTTCATAGGAAAGTGATAGTGTTTGCACGTCTTTAAGAATCTGGTTTCCTGCCGTTGGTGAACTGTTTACCGAGTACACCAGCTTGTCTTGCGACTTCCAGTAACGATAGGTCGTTCCGGAACTATTCACAAACGTAATGTCCGACGCCGCTGCGGAGGTAAGGCTCGCCGCTCCCCGCAGGTGATCGGCGAACGTGTCGACTACCTGCCGCGCTTCCGCGTTGGCGGTGTTCTCGTTCATGATCTCGTATTGCGAGTCGTAGCTGCTTCGCACCAGGGTCCACAGGGCCGTTCCGAACGAAATCATCACCAATCCGGCGATCAACATCTCGATCAGCGACATTCCGGCGGTTCTTCGGTTCGACTTCGCACGGCCCGATGGAATCGTGAAGGTCGAAAGCCGGCTCTTTTCATTCGATCGAGTTTTCATATTCCTGACCTCACCATGTAAGTCG
>JBGPOG010000026.1:0-16791 GCA_041487935.1 Chthonomonadia bacterium
CGTCGAGATCGATTATCACGTCTTTTTGCAGCTTGTCTCTTTCACGCTGGAGCATCTGAGCCAGCGAGTCGACTTCATCGCGCTCCTCACGCGGCAGTGTCTTGGCGAGGTTCGATATCGTATCGATCATTACGTCCAGATCGCGCGCCCGCCCCAACGCGTCCGTCACAGTCTTCACCTCTTTGTCGAACCGCTTGAACTCCCGGTTCGGGAAGGCCGAAGCAAAGACGGACAAAGCAGCGCGGAGGCGGCGGGATGCGACGCGCATGTCATGCACGGCCTCGATGTCATCCGCCGAGCGGACGGCATCTGCCTGCGATAGCATCTTCACCAGCCTGATTTCGATCGCTTTTACGGCGTATTCGCGAAAAGTCATATGACTTGGTTCCGTTGAACGCGGCCTATCGGTCTGTTGAAATGGCCGATCGATGACTAGAAAGTCGAGGGCGCCTATAAGTTCCACTGAGAAGGGAACTTTCCCTGCGCATGGGCCATATCGACAGCATTGTGGTGGCGGGTGCGACAAAAAGTCGCCGCATTCGGGTCTTAGTTACCCGAATGTGGCGAACCTCATTTGACGCCCATGTTGCGTCAGGCGAGTCCAAAACTTACGCGTCAACCAAGTCTAATACTGACTCGTCTCTCATCCTACCGGCGCTTGCGGAAGATCAAACCGCCGAATGTAACCATCCCGGTCAGCATTGCCCACGTACCAGGCTCCGGTACTCGGGGGCCGCCCGGGTTCGAGCCAGGTCCATCCGACAGATCGAGGATGCGAGCTTGCTTCGCTTCATCTGAGCCGTTGGTCGAAAAGAAGCAAACTTCCTCCATGAAGAAGCCGGCCTCAGCGGTTAGGCCAAACCGATTGGATCCGGGTCCAAGCGTGCCCGCCGGATCGAAAGTCATTTGATGTTGAACGCTGCTGGAGTCGATGTAATCCACAACGACCTTGAACGGCCCGCTGCCGGTCCCATTTCCCTGCGGGTTCATGCTGAACCGGCCGAAGAACTGACCGTTGTTGAGAGAAAAGCAGATGTTGTTCAAGTCGCCGTCGTCCGGGGTAAAAGTTGCCTGGCCCTGTCCCTGGCCACTGATTAGCTCGGTCGAATCGACGTTTACGATACCGGTGGGGCCTCCGTTAAGGCTTGCGTCGATGTGGAACGCGTTGTTCACGTCCGAATCGACTAGGACGTTGCCATTGCTGCCGCCGCCGAAATTGCCGTCGTCCAGCAGGATTTGCGCATTGACCCTGGGGGCTCCTGCGATCGTCAGAGCAATTGCCACCAGAACGGTGATTGCGAGTATTCGCAATGACTTCATTTCACTTCTCCTTCATTAAGCAGGTTACTTACGGGTTCGAGCAGGCCCTGCTTGCGGTGCATCTGCTGACCCACTCGTTATATAAGCATCCCACGGGCCAATTACAGGGGTTATTCCGTGAATCAAGCACTGGTGCGAGGATAAACCGGCATATATCCGAGCGAAATGGTGTGGTGAGAACAGATTAAGGCATAATGAACTACAGCGTTTTACGTCCACTACTCGTTCGGCGTTTGGTGATGCCATCCAGGACATCTAGTGTAGTGTCTCAGTAATGTCATTACAACGACGACAAAGTGGCAAGAGCGTCATTCCGAACTGCCTTCGTGAGGAATCTGTTTTTTGCCTCGCATTGTAAGGACGAGGCGGAGACACTACACTAGGCTATCGAAAGGAAAAGGGACCATGATTCCAACGGAGTTCACGATCGAGGCTCATTTCGAAGGTAAGGACCCGGCGCTCCGCACACTGTACCACAAGACAATTGAAATGCTGAGGTCTATTGGTCCAGTGACGGCAGAGCCGAAAAAGACGTGTATCCACTTGGTGCGCCGAACGGCGTTTGGCGGAATCCATTTTCGGAAAGACCACCTTCTGCTGGAATTCAAGTCTGCCTGTGCGATCGACGATCCCGCTATCGCCAAGTCAGAACAAATCTCCGCCAATCGTTGGCATCACACGGTACGTCTGGATTCCTCTGACGCGCTTACGGAAAAGCTGCGCGATTGGCTGCGGAACGCGTGGGAGATGAGCGGGTGAGCCAAAGCTCTCAAGGACGATCTCTCTTTGCCCGTATTGGGCTTGCAACAATGGCGGTTTCGCTGGCTCTTTGGGCCGCCCTGTCGGTGGTGCCATTCCTGCCGGTTACCGGCGGGCGAAAGGCGGCTCTGGGAGTCGGCGTGTTTGTGGCAGCCGAGGTTACGTTCTGGCTGGCGGCGGCGCTTCTTGGGAAGGAGCTGTTCCAGAAATACCGCGACAAGTTGAATCCGGCCAATTGGTTCCGCAAGAAGTAACGGCAGCCGACCGGGGCCAATCACTATCCATTCCATGGTTTGATTGGCAAGCGCAAGGTTTATTACTCGGTCGTTCTTTGAGGTCGTAATGCAAGAAGGACCGAGTGGTATCGCTGCGTCGTCCATCTGCCAAGCAGTCAGTCGCCCTCGATGCGTCGTTCCATCGCCTTGAAAAACTGCCCGATGAGTAGATTGGCCGCGCTTGCGATCAGGCGGTTGCCGAGACGGGCGATGGCCCCTTGCGGCTTGATGTCCGCGGCGTAACGGATGAGGGCGCCGCCATCCTGGTCCGAGAACGTCAGGTCCGCGCTTGCCTGGACCCGGCCCGCTTTGCCGCTTCCATCCACGACCAGCTTATAGCTTGCCATTGGCTTCGGATCGCGGACCGCGACCGTGCCTTTGTAGACCCCGGTAATCGCGGCAATCGATACTTTGACGGTTACACGATACTCCGCTGGGGCGATCTCCTCGAACTCCTGGCAGCCGGGGATGGCGGCGCGGAGCGCGTCCGGGCTCATGAAGGCGGTCCAGACTTCCGCTCGGTGCGCTTTGGACGAATATTCGCCAGTAATCTGCAACGGGAGTCTCCAATCGATCGAGGAGAGGTTACACCGGGCTAAAACCCCGGCCCTATTTTACGGCACTGTGCCTGCCTTCGCGGGTGCGCTTGGTTGGTCATGCGCCGGAGATTTCCCCCAGGCCTTGCTCCACTTCTTCTCGACTTAGTCCGCCACGCTCCAGGTCTTCGTCGGTGAGGTTCCCAAGTCGTTCGAAGAACTCTCTCGCCTCCACATTCCAATCCGGGTAACCCGAGTCTCTGAGATCGAAAAGGCGATCCTCTGCACGTGCGTAGTCGCCGATGACCTCATAGGCATCGTAAAGCCGCTCGAGATGGCGAGCGGAAAGCGGTTCTCCGGAGAGAGCGCCTTCCAGCGACTCGAGATCGCCGGCCCATTCCTCCGGGTGAAGCAGGTCTTCGCTGCGGATGGCTTCGGCAAGGAATAGCAGCGCCTTGCGGAAACTGGCGCGCCCTTCCGCCTCGCGGCCCTGAAGTATCCGTATCTCGCCGTGCTGCTTCAAGAGCAAGCCGGTGCGTAGGCAGTACGCAACGTCGGCATCGCCGCCATGGGAGACTAACGAGAGGGCAGATTCGTCCGTGAGCGTCGGGATGCGGTCAACGTCCAGGCCGCCACTCTTGCGCCCCGCGATGCTCACCTCTCTGAGGGCGGACTCATAGTCCGCGCGGCTTCTAAGGCCGATGATGCGCGCGAGAGCGAGGGTGAGCGCTTCTATCTGTTGTTCGATCAGTCCTTTGCGGAGCATGGTCGGTTATGCCGGCAGCTTCCAGGGAGCGCGATATGGCCGGCTGAGCCACTTCCGAGCCTCATTTCGCCCCGCCCGCCAGCCACCGCACAGTGTTTTCGATGATGCGCAGCGGTTCTGCCTGCTTGAAGATCGGATAGGTCTCATGCCCCGGGCGGAAGTAGAAGACCATCCCTTTGCCGAGCTTCCAGACGCATCCGCCGGGGAAGCTCTCGCCGTTATCCCATTTTTCTTCCAGGAACTGGAGATCCGGGTGCGGCACGTGGAAAGGCCCGCCGTAGCACTCGGTTTGAGGAATGTCGAACTTCTCCGGGACGCCCCTGGTGATGGGGTGATTCTTTAGCAGGATCGTGATGTGGCTTGGCTTTCCTTCAGCCGCAACGAATGGGAACACGCAGCTAGGCAGCTTGACTACGAGCGTCTTCTTGCCGTCGGCGCCGGTTGTAAGGTCCCAATAAGGTGTCAGTCGTTCCTTGCGATCCATCAGGCGCATGTCCGGAGGCAGGGTCTGAACGGTCACATTCTCGCGGTCGCCTGGTGAGAGCGACTTCAGGGCGGCCTCTTTGGAAAGGACTTGCATAGCGTACCGGAACGGCTTCGACCAATGCGCCGAATGGAGGGACATCAGTCTCAGCTTGCCCTCTTGTACCCGCTTGACGATGTCGTTCGCCAGTTCGTCCTTTACGTCTCCGTGGCGCTGGTGTCCCCACCAGATGAGGATATCGGTGTTGTCCAGCAATTCCTTGGGAAGGCCTTGGTCTGGGTCGTCCAAACCCACGGACTTCACCGTCCACTCCGGTTGGCCGTTTTTGAGCCTGGCGTGATTCTGGAGATAAGCGGCGATCTCGTTGCCTAGGAAATTCGCATATGCCTGTTTTTGCGCCGGTTGGCGCTCGTCCCAGATCACGACGCGGACCTGAGTCTTGGCGGCGGCTTTCGCACCGGAGAACGATGACAGGACAATTGTGAAAATGCCGGCTGTGAATGCGGTAAAGCGTGTAATGCGTTTCATACGAAGATGGTTCCTTTATAGGTCGATCGGATACAAACTGGCGGGTCAGATCTATTCTGTCCGGTTTCGATCGAATCCGTCAATTCGAAACGCCCGAATTCATCGGATAAGCCCCCAGGAGCGGAGGAGGGTTGTCTATCGCTTGCCGTACCTTGCGCAGCAAAGCATCGGTCGAGAAAGGCTTTTGCAGGAAGTGTACTTCGGCTTCGATGATGCCGCGCCTGATAAACCGGTCTTCCGTATATCCCGATATAAAAAGCGCCCGGCTATCGGGACGCAGGGATCGGAGCTCGCCGGCCAGCGTGATGCCGTCCATCTGCGGCATGATGACGTCCGTAATAAGCAGTTGGATCCTGCCGTCGTACGCCGCAACGAGCGCAAGGGCCTCCTGGCCGTTCGATGCCCGGAGGACTGAATATCCGCTGGATTCGAGCGTAGTCACGACAAAGTCGCAGAGCGAATGATCGTCTTCAACCACGAGCAGGGTCTCGGTTCCCTTCGGAGGCGGGGTTACGGGCGAATCACGTCGATCCGGCGAGGGATCGCTCACGCGGGGGAGCAGAATTCGGAACGAAGTGCCCTTGCCGGTGCGTGACATTACCGAAATATGCCCGCCGTTTTGCTTGACGATCCCGTGGCAGGTCGCAAGGCCCAGACCGGTGCCCTTCCCGGGACCTTTTGTCGTAAAAAACGGCTCGAAGAGGTGCTGTTGGACGGCCTCGTCGATACCGCTGCCGGTATCCGCGACGGTGAGAGTTACATATTGCCCCGGAGATAGACCCGGCAGGTGGCGTACGGCATCGGCCGTAAGCGAAACGTTCCCGGTTTCTATTGTGAGCTTGCCTCCATCGGGCATTGCATCGCGGGCGTTCACAACCAGGTTAATGAGGATCTGCTGAAACTGGCCCTCATCGAGCTTCACCAGGCCAAGATCGGGTTCGCATCGAGTGATAAGCTCGATGTCTTCGGCAATAAGCCTGCGGAGAATAACCCCGACGTCGAGGATCAAATCATTCAGATTCGTGACTTGCGGATTGATGATCTGCCTGCGCGCAAACGCCAGCAATTGGGAGGTGAGCGATGCCGCGCGCTCTCCTGCGCTCTGGACTTGCTTTAGATGCTGTTCGGCGGCAGATCCGGGTGCAACCTCTGTGGAAGCAAGCTCCGTGTAGCCAAGAATCGCTGTCAGCAGGTTGTTGAAGTCGTGGGCTATCCCGCCGGCAAGCCGTCCGATGCTCTCCATCTTTTGCGCCTGGAGAAGCTCTTCGCGAAGCCGATTCCGCTCGGTAATGTCTTGCAGCGCGCCATAGATTCTTACCGGCGCGCCCTCCTCGTACTGGACCCTGCCGATGGTCCTGACCCAGACCTTATTTCCCTTCGCCGTCGTCATCTCGAGCTCGATATCGAAGCCCTCTCCGCTTGCGAGGCATTCCCGGTACGTTTGCCCGATGAAAAGCATCGTTTCCGGCGAGTAGAATCTCCTTACGGAATCCGCAGAGGGAGAATACTCCTCCGGGGTCGTTTCGTGTATTCGATAGGTCTCGGCGGTCCAGTATAGATCGTTGGTCCGTACGTCAAGCTCCCAACCTCCAACCTGGGCCGCAGTGCCGGTCTCCTCGATCAGGTCGGCCTGTCGCTTGGCTTCGGTGATATCGCGCGAGATAGCCAGAACGCGGTCGTCATCGAATGCAACGATTCGCGCCTCGTACCATCGGCGTTTGCCGTTCATCGTGAGGGCGTAGTCCAGAAACTGTATTTCGCCCGTGCCGAAGGCCCGGTCAATAGCGGCCTGGGACTGCAAGGCGAGATCGGGGGGCAGCACATCGCGCATATTCTTACCCAAAAACTGGTCGGGTGTGACGAGGAAATCAGCAGGCGACGGACCATGGCAGTCCAAATAGTCGCCTCGCCGGTTGATCACGAACATCAGGTCCGGCTGCGCGCTGACCATCGCCCTGTTGCGGGATTCGCTCTCGCGAAGGGATTCTTCCGCTTGCTTGTGCTTATAGAGATTTCCAACCGATGCCGCATATAGCACCAATAGCTCGCGTTGATCTTCGGTGATCGGCTGGCGCTGCAAGAGATTGTCCGTGCAGAGTAAGCCGAGAACCTGCGATCCGTCCCAAAGCGCCGCCATCGCGAGGCTTCCCGTCGATACCTGGTGAAACCTATCGTCGTTGAGCTGGGCCTCCTCGTGGAAAACCAGAGGCTGCCGGTATTCCAAGAAGGGGGACGTGTTGGCGTTGAACCCGTGCGCAATGATCTGATGCCGCTCGTCGCGGAGATTGCCGTGCTCGTCGGTTCCGAACGAGCCGCGCATTTGCTTGAAGTCGTCAATGAAGAACCACAAACCGAGCCGGTCAAATCCCAGCCGGCTGCGCCCTAGCTCAATTGCTCGCCGGCAGAGGTCATCCAGGGTTTCGGATCCCGATAGCTCGCGCTCAACTTCGAAGAGGGCGCGAAGCCGATCCAACAGGGTGCGGTTTGACTGGGATTCGTCAACGGGACGTTTGAATGGATGGGTCTCAGATTTCGCGCTTTCGCGCCCAATTAAGTCGGCGTTCTCAGGCAAGCGCCCGGTCTGATTGGAATTGGAGTTGCCGTGGGTTCCCACGTTAGAGTTCACCTGTCAAAGCCTGGAGATGACTGGCTTGAAAGAGGGATAAATACGGTCAATGGAGGTTAGGGACCGTTATGACCGTTCTAAACCGAAAAAGTTGTGTTTAGATTTATCACAGACGAGGCGAATTCCTCTACGCGCGATAAACCGACCCTTCATATCTCGATTCCGCTGCGATAGTCTACGCCGCGAGCTTATATTCGTCCTGCTCTTCTTCCAAGCTAATAACCTGCATGAACGCTTCTACGACACGCGGGTCGAACTGCGTTCCATTCAGGCGTTGGATCTCCGCCAGCGCTTCCGCTACGGGCCACGGCTCTTTATACGGCCGGCTATGCGTGAGCGCGTCAAAAACATCGACCACGGCGACGATGCGGCCCGAGAGCGGAATGCCCTCACCGGCCAGGCCAGTCGGATATCCGCTGCCATCCCACTTCTCATGATGGGTAACTGCAATCTGCTCTGCAAGCTGGAGGAGTCGCGAGCGGCTTCCGGTCAAGATTCTAGCACCGATTTCGGCATGGCGCTGCATGGCGCAAAATTCCTCCTGCGTGAGTTTCCCTGGTTTCAATAAGATTTCGTCGACGATGCCGATCTTGCCGATGTCGTGAAGCGGCGCTGCCAGGCGAATCATTTGGACAAACTCTTCGGAGCATCCCAGGAGTTGGGCCAATCCGGCCGCAAGATCGCCCACGCGTCGAATATGCGCCCCGGTATCGTCGTCGCGATATTCGATGGCGAGGCCAAGGCGCTCGAGAAGCTCGACCTGTGCGTCGGCCAGCTCGCGAGTCCGCTCGGTAACCTTCCATTCTAGTATATGGTTGTACTTCTGGAGCTCGCAGTGCAGGAGCCGCATACGCACGAGGTTCTTGACCCGTAAAACGACCTCGAGTAAGTCGAACGGCTTTGTCAGGAAGTCGTTCGCTCCAGCGGTCAGCGCCTCCTGCCTCGCGCTCGTCGTGTTGTCCGCGGTCAAGACCAGGATGGGAATGAACGAGTGGGTCTCATTTCGCTTCGCCATCGTCTCCATGATGGTGAAGCCGTTGATATACGGCATGTTCAAATCCAACAGGACTATATCCGGCTCAGCCGACTCCATTGCGTCCTCGAATTGACGCGGATCGGTCAGGCAGCGAATCTGTGAGAAGCCGTTCTGTTCCAGCACCCGTTTCAATAGTAAGACGTTTGCGAACTCGTCGTCCAATATGATAACGTTCGCCGCATATATTTCTGGCGTAAACATTGAATTATTCTCCTCAAGCGGCAAACAGGACTTCGTCCAGGACTTCCAGGAATTGCCTGACCTCAAATGGCTTGGTAAGATAACCGCTCGCGCCTGACTTGCGAAGTTTCTGCTCCTGTCCGCATGTGGCGTCGGCAGTGAGCATTATGACCGGGATATCTTTGGTATCCGGATCGTTTTTCAGACGCCGGAGCACATCATGGCCGGACACATCCGGCAAATCGAGATCCAGCAGCGTCAGGTCGGGACGATGGAGGCGCGCCATTTCAACGCCCAGCCCGCCCTGCAGTGCGGAAACAAGCGTGATGCCGGGCCGCCTTTCGAGGATGGCTGCAACAAGCCTCAGATTTGCGGGGTTATCCTCGATATAGAGCACCGTGCGCGCCTGCACTTCATCCGGATGAGTAGCTCCGGGCTCGATTTCTCCGACCTGCGCGGAATTCCTGGCCGGGTCATCCGACAGCGGCAGGTCGACGGAAAACGTACTGCCGATCCCCGGCTCGCTCTCGACGCGGATTTGACCCATCATCGCTTCCACCAGCGATTTGGAAACAGACAGTCCAAGCCCGGTCCCATCGATGCCTGACGCTTCCGTATCCAGTCTGTCGAAAGGCGTGAATAGCCGTGTCATCATCTCTGGGCGGATGCCTATTCCCGTGTCCGTGAAAGTGATTGAAAAAGTCCCGTTGGTAACGCCGCCGTAGGAGACCGTGACCGATCCACCTTCGCGGTTATATTTGATCGCGTTGGAAAGAATGTTGAGGCAAACCTGTTTGAACCGCTGCCGATCGGCCTTTATGAACTGGTTCTCAACGATATCGAGATCGGAATGGAGGCGTACCGAGCGCTGTGCCGCGAAAGGCCCCATCAGGGCGACCGCTTCATTTACGATCTCCGCGACGGATACCGGTTCCAGCGACACCGTGAACTTGCCGGATTCGACCCTGGCAATGTCCAGCACCTCGTTAATGAGCTCCAATAGATGCTTGCCGGCCTTCATAATATGCGAGATACTCTCGCGATCGTCCGCGCTTCGATCGCTCATTTCCAGGAGTTGCCCAAAGCCGAGGATGCTGTTCAACGGCGTCCGCAGCTCATGGCTCATGCGTGACAGGAACATGCTTTTGGCTTCGTTCGCAGTCTCCGCTTGCTCTTTCGCCTGGAGCATCAATTCTTCCGTCTGTTTTCGTTCCGTAATGTCGGTTAGGGTTCCCACATAGCCTGTCAGCTCGCCGTCATCGGACAAAAGCGCCCTGGCTCGCAGCACCGCCCAACTGACCTGCTTGTTTGGGAGGAGGAGTCGGAATTCATCGGCAACCTCGGCGCGCGCAGCTCTCGCGACATGATACTTTTCCGCAACCTCGTCCCTGTCCTCGGGATGAATTGAATGACGCCAACCGCCGGCAACGCCAATTGATGTTTTCAATCCCAGGATCGCAAGGCAACGATCGTTTGCATAAACAATCTGATCCGCACCGTCTGTCTGGAAGATACCAGTCGGTGAGAATTCGCTCAGCGACCGGAACCTGGCTTCGCTCTCGCTGAGCTTCTCAGCGCCGGCTTCGATGATCTCGTTGGATGCTTCGAGCTGAGCCTGGCGGACGGCAATAGCGCGCATTTCACGGAGACTCTGTACGCAGGAGAGGATTAGAAACACGTCTTCGAAAACGACCCATCCTGCGTGTTCGAGCCAACGCCAGTTCTCCGGAGCGAGGATGCCGTACACGGACTGTGGGGCGTAGATTCCCCTAAGAAAGTGGTCGGCCGCGACGACAAGCGTACTCGAGAACAGTACCCGCCAATCTCGATACATTGCGAGAATAGCGAGCGAGCCAAAGACATGGAAGTGAGTCTCAATTCGGCCGCCGGACAAGTGGATCAAGAGCGCCGATACCAGCATCTGCGCGATTGCAATAACATGTCTCGTGAGCGGCTTGCCCGGCATGACGAACGCCAATGCGGCCGGGAACATCGTTATTAGTCCGCCCAAAATCACCGCCATCCAAACGTGGAGATGGATATGGCTGTTAGCGCCAGCCCAGGCTCTTGGTGAGATCACGCACGCGGCAACGACTGCGGCCAGCCATTGAAACAACATGAGTCCGGCAAACATTCTATCGGTGCGCTTGAAAATGAACTCGCGATGCTGTTCGAAGAGAGCGTTCGCCCTCTGGCTAACGCCGGCGCCGACCGTCGATTGAGCTTGTTTGCCCAGATTTTTAAAGTCCATTTGGAAGACCTGCGATTGCGTTAGCCTGACTTATTCATGAACCTGGCGGAATGCAGGCGGGACGCCCGCGCTCCAGTAGCAGATGAATAATCCGGGTTAGGGCATTCTATTATTGGACAGCCAAAGACCGGCGATTGCCGTATCCAGAACTTGCCAGAATTAACAATTGAAACGATTGCGCTTCGACCGCTACTGTCCCCCGCGTGACCCCTTCCTGAAGTTATGCCGCCCTGGAAGAGGATATTTCCGCTACGGTCTAAGAGGACAGCCTGCCCCGACGTGTATGCGCCCATTTTTCGGGTGATTTCACCATTCAGGTCGGAATACACGCGGACGCCGGGAATCTCTTCGGCCCGCCTCCATAGGTCCGTATGGACCCAGGTATCGGAGCATCCGCCAGGCTTTACGAAATAAGCCGAGGTCGTAAGCTTGCCACGGCACTGTGTCATGAGGCGGTCGAGCTCGTCGATTGTGGCTCGTGTGCACGGGCACTTCGGGTGCGCGAAGAGAAGCAGCGAGTATTGTCCGTCAGATCGCGGAATTACACTCGCGGGAAGCGGTCGACCAGGGAGCATTACGCCTGGTCCGGGCGTTGTTTCGTATCTATAGAGCCGCCAGAGGCCGGTGCAGCTAACACCGAACCACAGCATAGTGGCGATTAAGCTCAAGATCGAGCGCATGTCATTAAGTCTCGACTTTGCGATCGCGCATCCGGGATGCGCTACTCGGACGATTGCACTGCCACTCCGCGGCGGGACGTAAGGTGATGGCATGCGATCGGTCACAGGTTATTAGTTTCAATCGTTCCATGAAACGTGCAGCCTGGTAATATGAATTGTTTTTTTGGGGTTGTGTGTGGAGCGTGATGCGTAATGCCTGAAGGAACTGCGAATTGGAGCGCCCGTCATCCCGAGGTACGAGGGATGACGTTTGAATGTTTGCGCGTCACATTTGCAACTACCGTAATTGATGTAACAGGCTTGATGGGGGCTGGACCGTCAGTTTTGACGGAAGGTGTAGGAAAGATCGTCGAAATAGACGCGCTGTGCATTTCCGTCGATGCGGGTGGTGATGATGCCGAAGCGGTTGAATCGAATCCCCGCGGATCTATCTCCTGGTTGGATCGCTAGGCGCGCCGACTTTCCGTCCATGGTGATGGTAATCTCGCCGAGGCCGTTTGACCCGGACGGATCGTAATCCAGAGCCCAGGTATGGGAGGTTCCGTCGGGTAGAATGCGAGGTGGATCGTTCCGGCGGCCATCGCGGGGACTGCTGAATTGCAAGTGACAGGCGGGATAGAGAAAGAAACCTTCACTGCTGGGGCCCTCGATCGCCGCGCCGAGGAATCCGGGCGGCGTTCCGGCATCCTGGGCATCGTAGATCCGCATGCTGTCCGCGGAGTGATAGAATCCGATAAGCACGGTGCTGTCGCTCACCCCCCGGCGCAGCGCAACCTTGCCGGCTGCACGAAGCGGCTTGTCTAACGTTAAGGCCTCAAGCCGGTCGCCATAGCAAGCCATTTTCTCTTTATAGCGTCCGTCCCCACGAAAGACCAGACCGCCCATCTCGCCCGCCGCCTTGCCTCCGGCGAAGTTCGTCCGGCTATAGCCGAAATCGAAATGGGGGCGAATATCGGACGTCGTGTATTCACGCCGGTTTTGAAATCCCTCCCACCTCGGATCGCGATCGAAGTTTTCTCGGTCGCCACCCACGGCGATACCGTCGAGCCACAATTCACCGCCGTCGTCGACGCTCTTGACGATGTTCAGCAATCCAAACCGGTTGAAGGACGCGCCATCTGATTTGTGGCTGGGATCGAGATGACAGACCGCTTCCTCGCCGTCGATCCGGGCGGCTACGCTGCCGGCGCCATTGTTGCCACGGGGATCGTATTCTAGCGACCAGGAGTGCTTCTCGCCAAGCGTGAATTCTCGCATCTTCCGCTTCCCGGTGGATGGATCGCGGAGAGTAAATCCTTGAGGGCTGTCGCCACCAGCCCGCCAGCGCTGCGTGGTGTATTCGAGATAGGCGTAGAAGCAATTGCCGCGTCCCTGAACCCGCAACGCGATCGTATTGGGAGTGCGCCATTCGTTAACTGTTTTGGAATTGAAGAAACCGATTAGAGCGTGGAACTTGCGACCGGTGCAAATGAGCGTGCCGGAAGCCGAGAGAGTATCGGCGAACGAAGATGGGCTTATCCGTTTGCCGTAATATGCCGGCTCGGCGGCGGGAGTGATGAATCCCCCGATTTCGCCTGCAGCCAACCCCGCGTGGTTGGTGGGACTATAGCCAAAGTCTTGCCTGACTTTGCGGGGCGCCAATATCCGGTTGTTGATCCCTTCCCAACCCGGGTCTTTGTCGAAGGATTGTGCCCGTTCATCGGCAAGGCTGCTTGTTGCAGGCCCGGGCGCAAAGAAGAGGATTGTGCAAATCTGGATCGTGGCAAATACACGCACGAAGCCTCCAGTATGTGATGTAATAGCTGCGCGCGAACTTGCAAAATCTTTTGGCATCGCTTATTCTTTCATTGGGCTATCGTCGTTTAGGAGTCCCAGCAATTGGAGTAATCTGGGCAACGAACCCTCCATCCAGCGAGACGCGGACCCGCAGACGATCACGAGACTTCGCCGTGGAAGTTTCGTATGTAAGGTGATTGGGATCTCGGTTCGCGTCCGGTGCATCCGTCCAGAGTCGGACCGCGAATTTCCCTATACCTAGAAACGAGAGAGGAATGTCAAGATCGCGGGCTTTCTTTGCGCTCATGCACCCAAGATACCACGTCTTACCCTTGCGCCGCGCTGTTACGAGTATCTCCCCAACGTCACCCATGAGTATTCTCGTTTCATCCCACCAGGTTGGGACCATTTCGAGAAAATCGAATCCTGGCTGCCCATCATAGGCGGTCGGATAGTCCGAAAGCATCGGATTCGGGTTGTCGAAGCAGACGTACGTTGCCAGATGGTGGCAGCGCGTCCCCAGGACGTTCGGCGCAGCCCAAATCGGCTTGAAATCGGCCCGATTCACGGATCGGAATCCGCCGAGGTGGTAATCCATCGGTCCGGCGACCATTCGGGTGAACGCCATCAACAGGTTGTGCTCCGGCGTGCAGCGGTCGCTCCACTTAAGATATTCGAGGTTCAGGGCCCCTTCGTGATTCATCAGGTTTGGGTAGGTTCGCTGGAGTCCAGTCGGCTTCCAGATTCCGTGGAAGTGGATCATGACATGGTGACGAGCGGCGGCCTTCAGGATCTCCTCGGCGAATTCCACCGTCTCCTGGTCGTCGTGATCGAAGAAGTCGATCATCATGCCGCTCCAACCCAGCTTCTCGTATGCGGCGAACGCCTCTTCCACTCGCCCGCGCAGTGCGGCCTGATGCACCCAGGTCCAGAGACGAACGCCCTTTAACTCCGCATAGGCGCGTATGCCCGCCAAATCCAGCCCGTCTCTTGGCCGCGTTGCGTCCGTGTCGGCTCCCGGCACCACACCCTTATTGCTCTGGAAGTACCAGGGAGTATCGGTCTCATCCGCAATGACGGAGTGATAGGCAATGCCGCTGCGAACGCAGAAATCGATGTATTTCCGCGCCATCTGGAGGGAGAGAATCGGTTCGGCCGGTTTCCCGTCGTACAGGTTGCCGTTCCACCACGACCAGGTCATCTTGCCGGGCTTGATCCAGCCCGTGTCGCCAATCGCTGAGGGTTCGTTCAGGCAATAGAGCGTATTCGATTCCAGCAGCCCGCCGGCTCGATCCGTCAGAAGGGCAACTCGCCATGGGGTTATGAGGGGCAGATCGCCGACGACTTTCGAACCATCCGGGCGGGGCGCTAGACGGCAGACAAGTTCTGTCTTCGCCGAAGAGACCACGGATCGGATCAGCGACATACCGGCATATCGGCGCAGCGAGGCCTCGGTCAGCGCCAGATACGCGCCATCCTTAAAGGCGAATGTCGCAGGCATGTCGATCAGCGTGTCCGGCCTTACTCCGTGGAGCGGCGTCGTGGTAACGTTGTGCTCGTGCGAGGTCCGGTAGTTTTCCAGGTACTGGACGTATGCCACCGGGTTTCCGGAAATTCCGAAGGACGTACCCTCATCGGCGACGGTTACACGCCGCATTCCATCTTGTTTTGGGATTTCGCACCGGAACGCGACTGCGTCATTGTAACAGCGAAATACAATGTCGATGCGCCGCCTTTTGCGCGTTTCCAGGACAAACCGCGACTCACGATACCGGTCGAGCGCGTCCGCGGCCTTGCCGAATAGAATGCGTACACGCTTGTTTAAAGATGACAGCCGTTTTGCGCGCAGATGGACTCCTGTAAGCATATCGCCTTCACCATGAACATCCAGGCTCAGGCGGCATCCGTCAAATACAGGTTTGCCACGAAACGTGGCGGACCAGGCTGGGTTCTCAGCGACTGAAGCCGGCAGGTGAACGGAGATGGCTATTTGAGTATTAGTAGAGACCAATTCATGATTGGAATCGGCTCCAGCAAAGTGACCGCTAAAGGTTATCAGCATTGCCGATATTATCCCCATCGCGCGGGTCCCGAATGAGTTGAAATCTGACAGAAAAGTTGCATTCATCGACCTGTACATCCCTTCCAGATGAGGGAGCAATTCGCCAGTCCGCGAGTTCGGCTGCCGCGAAACAAGGTATGCTAACGGCACGACTGAACCTGAAACAGTCCCAAACGGATTGCGCCAAGGTGATAAGCCGTGTGTACGATCACCGCAAGCGCGCCCGAGACGTCGTTCTCGCCTTCCCAGGTATCAAATCCCTCGATCAGGCCGCGGACCTCTTTGTACGCGCCACGCAGTCGGGAGCGAAGCGCGTCCCATTCATCCGCAGTCACGGTGTTAACCAGCCAGCTCTGTTCCCAATCGATGTTCGATGCGTCCTTGCCGTGAATATGATCGGCCAAAACTGCCAGGTAGAAACGAACGTGTTCGACGTGCCCGGCGATGCCGGCGCCGGACTCGGAAACTGGGACCGAAGCCTCGGCGGCTGTAATCGGTTCCAGGGTCTCGAGCAGGGAGGTGTATTTGTCGAGATAGTAGCCGTGGACTTTCTCGAACGTCTCATCGAGCAGGTCGGAGACCGTTTGTCGAAGGTTGTCCAAGGGCTCGTTCGTGTTAGCCACCCGCAACCGTCCTTTCTATTTTCACAGATCATCCAATCAGCGATCTACAACCTGCATATATTAGCACAGGAGCAATGTGGTAAATTCTCCTGCGATCCTTTCGCCAGGCAGTGATGAAAATACGTCTCGAGGTTTCGATCCGAATGACTGGAAAATCCAATCAATTCCAGCGGAGCTGCAGGTCGCCTCAACTATGGCTTTGCGCCGTTTGGTTGTTCGCCACGGGCATTTATGCGCTAACAGCCACGCCTGCTATCGCTACAGTACAGAAGCCCACCCTCGTAATCGAACATTGTGCAATGTTCGATTCGGAATCCGGGCGAATGCTTTCCGAACGGACGGTTGTCGTGAGCGGCGACCGAATCAAGAGCGTCGAGCAGGCAGGCAAGGCAAAGATGATCCCGCCGAATGCGGTTCGGATCGATGGACGGGGCAAGTTCCTAATACCAGGGTTCATCGACGCGCACGTCCACCTTGTACACGTTCTGGACTTTGCCCACGTCACGGGCGATGAAGTCTTGCCGCTGTATCTGGCAGCCGGAGTGACATCGATCCGCAGCACGGGCGATGAGATCGTGGCGGCCACGCTGGTCGCGCGATTTGCCGCGTCACATTCCGATTCCTGTCCCAGGGTCTTCACGTGCACCCCGCTGCTGGACGCCGATCCCCCAATTCACCATGACGTTGGCCGCGCGGTGACTGACCCGGCACAGGTCCCCGGCTTGCTCGACGATCTGCAGCGCTGGCACATCAGGACGGTCAAGATCTACGCCGGGACTGGGCCCGAGATCGGGAAGGCGATCATCGACGAAGCGCACCGCCGAGGTCTCTTCGTCACGGCGCATCTGGGAAAATACTCGGCACAGCAGGCAGTGCGCGACGGCATCGA
>JBGPOG010000027.1:0-16782 GCA_041487935.1 Chthonomonadia bacterium
CCGGATGCCGGCGCAAGGCAGCGGTCGCACATCTCGCAAGACGACTGCGGGGGATCGTCCCCGAAGTAGGCCAGCAGCGTATGGCGGCGGCAGAGCTGGGATTCCGCAAAGCGGACCATCTGCTGCAGGCGCGCGTTTCGCCCTGGCCTTTGAGCCTCTGCGCCCTCATCGATGAACCGGTTGTACGTTAAGACGTCCTTGCGGCCATGGAGGAGCAAGCAATCCGCCCGCAGGCCGTCTCTTCGCGCTCGCCCTACTTGCTGGTAATAGGTCTCCAAGCAGTCCGGCAAAGTGGCGTGAATCACAAACCGGATGTTCGGTTTGTCGATTCCCATCCCGAAGGCGATAGTCGCCACCATGATCTGTGCTTCGTCGCGTTGAAATCGCCGCTGGTTTTGCCGGCGGGACTCGTCATCCATGCCGGCGTGATAAGGCAATGCCTGGATGCCCTCTCGCGCCAGGTCTGCCGCGAGCAAGTCCACCTGTTTTCTGGTGCTGCAATAGACGATTCCCGGCTGATCCAACCGCGAAGCGAGGGATTGAAGAATCTGCTCCAGGCCATCTCCATGCCGGGGCTGAGCTTCAAGATAAAGGTTTGGCCGATCAAATCCTGCGACAAAGGTATCCCGCTCGGTAATGCCAAGGATGGTGCGCACGTCTTCACGCACGCGCTCGGTCGCCGTGGCGGTCAGGGCCAGGCGGGACACGCGAGGAAACCGTGCGATTACACTTGCGATTTGGCGATAGTCGGGCCGGAAGTCGTGGCCCCACTCGGAGATGCAGTGAGCTTCGTCGATCGTCAGGAGCGACACGCTGCTCTCTTCCAACAGCAAGAGCGTTTCCGGTCGGAGGAGCGTTTCGGGGGCTACGTAGAGCAGCTTCGCCTCTCCTTCCCGTACTCTCCGTGCGTTGTCCCGATAATCGTCAAACGTCAGGGAACTGTTTAAGGTGACGGCTGGCACACCAGCCTGTCGGAGGTGGTTGATCTGGTCCTGCATGAGCGCGATGAGAGGCGAAACCACGACCGTGAGGCCCTCATTGACGATTGCCGGCAACTGGTAGCAGAGCGACTTGCCGGATCCGGTCGGCATAACTCCGAACGTGGGTCGATCTTTAAGGACGTTTGTAATGATCTCCTCTTGTAGCGTCCGGAACTCGTGGAATCCGAACACGCGGACCATTGCGCCGCGCACGTCATCCAGCTTTGGATTCCGGGAGACTGCCGACGGAATTCGTGAACCGGCCGAAACAGACTCGACCGGCATTTGCAACGAATCGGGCCTTTCGGTCGAGAACCATCCGGATAATTGGACGAAACATCGCAGCTCCTCCTCAGGCCGCTCTCGCGGCCGCCACCAGTGCGCGAGCGAAACTCGGAGCAGGGCGCCTACGGGGATTTCCGTAACCGGCTCCTGAAATCCAACGAACACCAGGCTTTGCGAGCCGTTCGGAGTGGGGTAGTGATACCGGATGCGCTTGCCTTCTCCATCGCGCATTAGCGGCTTGTCCGGCATCCAGAACATCGTGCTGAATTCCGGAACGCCCGTTGTCTCCGCGATATAGAGCGCGCTGGAGGGGCGGGTTTGCGCGAGTCCGTCAAAGAGGACGCTGGGACTGCCTTCCGCGGGAGGCATGAAGCGACGAATGGTTGGAACAGGATCGGCGATGTGACGGATGAATTGTCGTGAGCGGACAATGAGGTTCTCGGTGTGGGGCGGTACAACTTGCTCCGGCGCAGCGCCGTCGATCTCCCAGACGTCGCCTACCTCGAATTTCAGGCCCCAGCGTTCGTCGTCCTGATTGAGCGCGATCAACCGGACGCTGCGGCCCTCAGCGGATATGCCCCCGATGCAGGCGCCGCCTCCCTGCCGGGTCTTTGCGACAATGAGGATTTTCATGGGAGCAGATGAGTCACCGTTATTCCCAGATCCCGTTCAAGCCGTTCGGCCAGGAGCGATCGATGGCAGGCGGACGCTTCGCGCTCAACGCAGAAGAGAACGATGCGCGTTGCATCGTCGGCGAAATCGCACAGAAAATCCGCGCTTGAAAACCCTTTCAGAACAGTTTCCATGTAGCCAATTCTGAATGCCGAGCTCAATTCGGACCTCTTGCGTTTCGCAACATGGGAAGCCTCATCGATTGCCGCCTGACGGCTTCGAATCTCTTTGCTTGGCGCAAGTTCCGGGAGGTGCAGATAGCGAATTTCAAGCCCATCCAGGCGGGCCTGAAGGCGTTTTGAGTTTACAAAGGCATACTCAGAGCCTCGAACTCCTCGCCGCGCTCGGAGATCGCAGAACGTATCGATCGCGGCATCTTGAAGCGCCTTAAAGAACGAATCGGAATTGGAGCCGTACGCTCCAATTGTGAAGAAATGCGGAAGCGATCGGCGCGCCCTCGTTTTCTCACTCACGACTTATTGTCTCCATATTTCTTCCGAGAAGTGAATGCGGGCGAGCCGAAGAGGTCCAATTGTCCGCCGGTCAGACGTGCTATGACTTCGTCCTGGCCAAGTCTTGCGCCTTCTTCATCGAGATGAACAAGCGGGATTCCGGCCTCCGAGAGCGAGACACCGATGAGCTTGCTGCGGTGGCAATCCTCGGGGCGTCCCTCGCTGCACATCAACGCGATACGGTACCTTTGGTCAAGTGCTTCCAAGAGACGGGAGATACCGCGCTTGTAGAAATCCTTTTCTCGGAGGCGGCCGTAATCTACCTTTCCGTCTACGTAGCAGTCCGGTGAATTTGGCTTTCCACCCAATTCTTTTCCGAGGAAGATGTATCGGATGCCGGCTACATCGAGGGTTGAGGCGAGGGGCTCTCTGGAAAACTCGGGCCGAAAACTGGAGTAGGGCGAGGTCCGCACGTCCACGAGCGAGGTAACTGCGTTCTCGCGAAGCAGCGCGATGAATTCGTCAATGGAGCGGCTGCCGTATCCGATTGTATAGATTGGGCTCCGACTAGTCATCGGAATTGGCTCCGAGTATGTTGTTCTTACCCCGTCGACCCACTCTCAACGTCGCTTTCCCATTTCAAAACTGCTTGGTCTGTCGGACACTCGAGCCGCAATGTTGACAATGTGTCATCCCGCCTGATTGTAACTGATGGCCCGGTGCTTCCATCTTGAAGTGCGCATTTGCAGCGTCAAGTTCCAGGCGAATCTCGGCACGGCGCAGTTCCTGCTCTGCACGCCGCTTTGCCGATTCCCATGGGCGGTTTTCCATGTACCAGCTATAGTGATATTTGCGGAGGTGTGCGAAGTACCGACTCCTGACTACAGATGTTTCACATACGGGGCATTTTCTGGTGGCACTTGGGGTAATAAGCATGCGAAGCTAGTCGTCCAATCTGTAGCGGTGGCTTACACGCCATCCTCACCGGTCGAATCCGCTGCCGGCCGTTGCGCCTCGCGATAAGCGCGATTCTGGCGAACCGTTTCTTCAAACAACGGGTCGTTCTCGAATGCACCTGCAAATCGCTTCCACCAGGCAGGTTGAGGAATAGCTCCCTTACCTTGCAACTCATGCGCCCCACCTTCACCGGCAAGGTTGGTCATCCGTTTCTGAAATGGTAAAGACATCAATAATCTCTCAGTAAACTAATGCCGCTACGTGCAGGGTATTTGTGCTCGGTAATCTGGACTGACACTATTCCTTTTTCGATGGGGTGTAGTCCCCGAGCCACCTCACAAACGTTAGCTCACTACTTACGCGGCTGACGAGTCGTTCATCTGCCGTCCAGAACTCGCACCGGCGAAGATCAGCCAGGGCGAGGTAAGTCGCATCGTAAACAACTGGCAAATTGAACTGCTTGGCTATCTGCCATGAACGTTCGCGCTGTCGCCGGGCAGAAACGTGGCGTATCGGGAGCGCTCGCAAGCGGGTAAAAACCAGCTCAGCATCTTCCTCCAACAACTCCCGCCTCAGGACTACCTTTTGCCTTAGGATGCTGTCGGATTCGACCGTGAAGAAGCTTGAAGCTATTAGGCGCACACCGGAACGGTCCCATTCGGCGAAAAGTGCGGCTGCAACTTCACTTATGAATTCGTCGGTGACAGCCTTGACCGCGAGACCGGCATCGACGCAGACCTCATTGGGAGGACTCATCGGCTCGCGCGCTCTTCCCGGATCTTACGCAGGATTTCCACAGAGTCACTGGTCTTGGGCAATCGTTTGCGAAGTTCTCGAGCCTTTTTCAGCCATTCTCCTAACGTTTCAGTTTCTACTTCCGTATCCATAGATTCTTCATCGTCCGGAATGATGCTAACACGTGTCCCTTGAGGCAAAGAAACCGGCTTCTCAAGCTCTATAACGTTTCCTCGAACAGTACCCTTATAAGTCATTTCTAAACTCCAATCGCAGAAACCGCGCTACGCTAACAGCTCTTTAATCACTCTCGACGGCTCGACCCCCGACAGCTTTTGATCCAGCCCCTGGTATTTGTACGTGAATCGCTCGTGCTCGAAGCCCAGGAGGTGCAGGATCGTGGCATGGAAGTTGTGGATATGGCACGGGTCTTTCACGATGTTATAGGAAAAGTCGTCCGTTTCCCCATAGATCGCGCCGCCCTTGGCGCCGCCGCCGGCCATCCACATAGTGAAACATCGCGGATGGTGGTCGCGGCCATAGTTGTCCTTGGTCAGGCCGCCCTGCGAGTAGATGGTCCGCCCGAACTCTCCTCCCCAGATGATCAGAGTGTCGTCGAGCATCCCCCGCTGCTTGAGATCCTGTACTAAGCCGAAGCAGGCTTGATCCACGTCCTTGCACTGGCTGGGCAGCCGGCCGGCGACGTTGGAGTGCGTATCCCAGTTGTTGAGGTAGATCTGGACGAACCGCACGCCCCGCTCGACCATCCTGCGGGCCATGAGCGCCGTATTGGCGAAGGTTCCGGGGTTCTTCGCTTCCTCACCGTACATTTTGAAGGTGGATTCCGGCTCCGACTTAATGTCCGTCAGCTCGGGCACGCTCGACTGCATGCGGAACGCCAGCTCGTATTGCTGGATTCGCGTGTGGGTCTCTTCGTCTCCCACCAGCTTGTAGTTCATCTCATTGAGGGTGTTGAGCCCGTCGAGGGTTTGCCGGCGGACGTTGGGCGGAACGCCGGGCGGGTTATTGATGTAGAGAATCGGGTCGCCTGTGGAGCGGAATGAAACACCTGCGTGCTCGCCCGGAAGAAAACCTGAAGTCCACAGCTTGGCCGAAATCGCTTGCACCTGCTCGGTATTTGTTGGGCGCGCAACCAGGACGACGAACGTCGGCAAGTTCTCGTTCATCGATCCGAGGCCGTACGATATCCAGGAACCAAGGCACGGTTTTCCTGTGACCTGGTTTCCTGTCTGGATATAGGTGATCGCCGGTTCGTGGTTAATGGCTTCCGTTTGCATCGAGCGAATAAAGCACATGTCGTCGACCATCTTGGCCGTCTGCGGCAGCAGCTCCGTCACCCACATGCCGCACTGGCCGTACTGCTGGAATTTGTATTTGGACGGGGCGATTGGGAAGCGCGCCTGGCCGGAGGTCATGGTCGTCAGCCGCTGGCCCATCCTTACCGAATCCGGCAAGTCCTTGTCGAAATATTTCTGCATCACGGGCTTGTAGTCGTAGAGGTCCATCTGTGGTGGCCCTCCGACCATGTGCAGGTAGATGACGCGCTTGGCCTTGCCCGGGAAATGAGACAGCGAGAGCGGATGCTGGTTCTTTCCGCGCGCGGCCGCTCCCGCGCCTCCGGCGGCGAGCGAGCTTAAAGCCGCCCAGCCCACCGCGTTCATTCCACGCGAAAGAAACTGGCGGCGCGTTTCGTACCGCGCCCATTCTCGGGCGAGCGGATGGTTCGCGTCGATCTGTGAGCCGGGATCGGAACTTCCAGCATCATTAATTATCTGGCACTCTTCGCGGTAGATCATGATTTCGGTTCCTCCCTGCCGAGTTCGGCAGGCTTACTGCTCTCTTGATTGAGTTCATCCCAACGTTGCTTTGCCTCTGCGATCGCTGCTGGTCCGAGCATCTCGTATGCATTCGAAACCGGCACCACGAACTCCTCGGCATACGCCTGCAGCAGTTCTACTATCTTCCGTCCAGCCGCCTTCTGCGCCTCTTCGATGATCTGTCCGCGCCGGTCCCCCAGAAAACGGTTGATGTCGTCGGTACGGAGCTTCAGTTTTTCCGCAACCTCATCGTTAAGATCGATACCAACCGAAAGGTTCACGGTCTGGCTAAAGGTTAAGCGGTGCATCCGACTGGCCTATGCCTCGTCTTCCTCGCGATTGTATCGTGCCCGTGAAATCTCCCGATCAATTCGATTGATCCTTTGATGAGCTGCCTCCAAGTCGCTTCGAATTGCGTTAAGTTCCGCAAGTAATGCCTCATGGTCGAGATCCGCTCGCTGAATTCGTAAGCTCACGGCGTCCTCATCCGCACGGCGGCGCCGGCACAGGACCAGCGCGGCCCTGTTAAGGTGCAACCGCACAATATGGTGGGCTCCGCGTCGAGTCCGCCCAGTAAGGAGGAAGTCATCCCCAAGCTCCACATGCTCGATGGGATTGTCCAGCCGAGGGTGGAGGAGTGACAGCTCTTCATTCCAGTATTCACCCTTGAATTCGTTGCTTGCATGACAGCAATAGACCAGGTTGTCTTCGTCGCCTGTTCCGCCTCGCGCGCGTGGCCTGAAGTGGTCGACCGTCAATATGGACCCAACTTCCTCTTCGGCCACGCCGCAGTATCCGCACTTGAACTGCTAACTCTCACGGAGCGCATCACGGTTCACTTATATGAAAGTGCGCGCTCGATTTCGCCTTCAATGTCGCGCTCCTCTTGCCGCACCTCTGCGAGCACCTGTTCGAGACGACGTTCCAGCCGCTTTCTGCGATCAAGCACCTTGCGCAGCATCTTGATCCGTTCATTAATCTGCTTGTTTCGTCCTTCTTGCGAAGCTGCTTCGGTGCGCAATCTTTCTATCTCGGCCCGCTTGCTCACGTTGCTCACCTCAAGTAGAGCGTCGAATTCCTCTGCCGTCATTTTGTCGTTTTCTCGTAACACGGCGACAACGGACCTTTTCCGCGGAGCAAGTGATTTCTACGAAAGGTGCCGACAAACCAGCTATTGCACCGCTCCCGCACGTAACTTTCAATTTCGACAGTTCCAGATCGCATATACTACTCTATTGTGAATCTGGTCAAGGCGTTTCGGCTCTCTATTCCTACGGACAGAAGGAGCCAACTCGCCTCGCGTTTACTTGTTCAGCACCTCGTCCAAATTCATTAGCTGATTGCAGAGCATCGTCCATGCCGCCAGGCACTCGGGTTTCAAGGCCGCGTCGGGCTTGGATTCCCCTGTCGTGATGAGCTCTTTGGATTCTTTGGTGTGAGCAGCATAGAAACTCACGAGGTTCGCAAGCGACCTTCCAACGACCTTCTGCTCCCCGGTCCTCAGAGGGCGGGCCAGCAGCTTGTGAGCGATGAAGTCGATCTGGGTACTCGGTGTCGAACCGCCGTCCTTGAGCGCTCGCTCCGCCAAAACGCGGGCCGCTTCCACGTACTGAACGTCGTTCAGCGTCACGAGCGCCTGGAGTGGTGTGTTCGTGCGCTCTCTTCGTACCGTGCAATACTCACGGGTCGGGGCGTTGAAGATGTCCAGCGATGCCGGCGGGGCGCTGCGCTTCCAGAACGTGTACAGGCTCCGCCGGTAGAGGCTTTCGCCCGTGTCCCGCTTGTAGTCACGCGTGTTGCTGCCGATCATCGCGACTGCTTCCCACACGCCATCCGGCTGGTAGGGCTTGACGCTCGGGCCACCCAGCTTCCGCACCAACAGTCCGCTGGCCGCGAGCGCATAGTCGCGAACCATTTCCGCGTCCATTCGGAACCGCGGGCCTCGCGAGAGGAGGCGGTTGTTAGGGTCCTTCAGACTCTTCAAAGGAGTGGATACCGCCGCTTGCCGGTACGTGGCTGACGTGACCAGGAGCTTGAAGAACGCCTTGATGTCCCAGGGTTTGGACGATGGACGATGGACGATGGACGATTGATCTCCGCTAGACTTGCGGATAAGCGATGCGGTTTTTGCGGCATTACCATCGTCCATCGTCCATCGTCCATCGTCGCCGTTCATGAACGCCACCGCCAGCCAATCCAGCAGCTCCGGATGGCTCGGCGGCTCGCCCGAGACGCCGAAGTCTCCGGCGGTGCGGACTAATCCCTGGCCGAAGACCTCTTGCCAGAAGCGGTTTACCGTCACGCGAGCTGTGAGCGGGTTCTCCGGGCGGACGAGCCATTTGGCCAGCCCCAGCCGGTTCCTTGGATAGTCGGCGGGAAGGGGCGGGAGCGTCGCCGGTGTGACGGCCTTTACGGGATCTTTGCGCTTGTCGTACTCCCCACGGTTTAGGATATACGCTATGGCCTCTTCGGATCGCTCGTTCATCACGTGCGCGACGGTCCCTCGCGCCTTGATCTCGCGTTCCTCGTTCTCGAGAGAGGCTGTTTTTGTGGTGAACGAGCGGTACTGGTCGTCCGTATCGCTCAGCCAGGTTCCGAACAGCTCCTCCTTTTCCGGCGCCGGGAGTCTGGCGGCTCCGCGCGATGCCAGCCATTCTCCGCGGGTGCCGCGGGCGATCTGGGCGACCTCATCTGGCGATAGGGCGCGGTTGTAAAGTCGAACGTCCTGAATTCCCGTGCCGTCGACGCCTTCGGACGAATGCCTTTGGCCTATCTTGAACGGAACTTTCGTCCGGATCGTATCCGTTAGGCCGTTTGCGGCGGTGTCAGTCGGCCGGGCAGTGCCATCGATGTAGACGCGCAGCGATTCCGGATTTGCGCCTCCTCCGTACGTTACGCAAATGTGCTGCCATTTTCCGGCCTGAAGGCGATCTTTGGAAACTACTTTCAGAGCGTTGTCAGGCCACTTATTGATAATATGGGAGCCGACCGCGCCGTTTTCCAGCCAGATATCCCAGCCCCGGTAATCGTGCTCATTATCCATTCTCGCAACGACCGAGCCGCCCTGATTGTTCTTGGGAATCCGCACCCAAGCTGCGCAGCTAAAGGATTGATCCTTCTCAAAGTCGCCGACCGATGGAATCTCCAGGGTGCTGCCGGCTTTGCGCAGAAACGCCTTTTCCGAGACGTGGCCCGCTTCCCAGCCCGGGTCGGCGGCGGCCGTCAATCGGACCAGCTTACCTTCTAGAAGGGCCTGAACCTCGCGGCCCTGCCCCTCGTTTAGGGGAGCGTGAAAAGCCAGCCCTTTCCTCGTAGGCGGCGTGATTGCCACGCGAGCGCCGGTCTGGGACATCAGCCGTTCAAAATCCGCGCGGGCGGATACTTTTCTCTCGTCAGCCTGTTTGCGCGCCGAGGCGATCTCACCCTTCAGCGCTTCGAATCGCGGCCGGTCCGATTCCAGCGGAACGGGGACCACCGGCGGCGTGTCCTTGATATTCCCATCCATTGCGGCTTGCGTCGTGTTATTGAACATCGCCGACATCGAGTAGAAGTCGCGCTGCGTGAACGGATCGAATTTATGGTCGTGGCACACGCAGCAGTTCAAAGTGCTGCCCAGGAATACTGCCGAGGTCGTCTCGGTGCGGTCGCGGGCGTAGAGCACTTTGTACTCTTCGTCGATCGCGCCGCCCTCGCTCGACGTGATGTTGCAGCGGTTGAAGCCTGTGGCGATTTCCTGATCGAGGGTCGGGTGCGGAAGCAGGTCGCCGGCGAGCTGTTCGATGGTGAATTGGTCGAAAGGAAGGTTGCGGTTGAACGCGTTGATTACCCAATCGCGGTAGGACCACATCTCCCTATAGTTGTCCATGTGGATGCCGTGCGTGTCCGCGTACCGAGCCGCATCGAGCCAGTAGCGCGCGCGGTGCTCGCCCCATTGCGGACTGGCCAGATAGTTGTCGACGAGCTTTTCATAGGCGTTAGGGGATTTGTCGCTCACAAACGCTTCCACATCTGCCGGATCGGGCGGCAGGCCGCTGAGGACGAGGCTCAATCGCCGCGCAAGAGTGCGCCGATCTGCTTCCGGCGCCGGCTGCAGTGCGGCTTTCGATAGCTTCGCGAGGATGAAGCGGTCGATCGGATTACGGCACCAGCCAGGATTTTGGATTTTGGATTTTGGATTTTGGATTGGCTCGGCCGGTATTACAGGCGTGACCGGTGCGATATAAGACCAGTGCTGCTCGTACTCTGCCCCCTCGGCGATCCATCTCTTGAGCGTCGCAATTTGCGCGGCGGTAAGCTTCTTGCCGACCGGCGGCATCGGCGGACCCTGCCCGGTTACTCGTTTAATCACCTCGCTGTCGCCGGGCTTGCCTTTGGCAATCGGAGCGCGGCCGTTCTTGATGGCGGTCGCGAACGCAGGTTTGTCGAGCCGCAATTCGGCCTTGCGCGCGGCGGAATCCGGCCCGTGGCAGGTGAAGCAGTTTTCCGCGAGGATCGGGCGAACGTCGCGGTTGTATTTGAGCTTTGCAGGCGCGGAGTTAGGTGTTGCCTGCGCGACATAAGCCAACAACAGCGGCAACGCCGCAGACGCCCCAAGAATCAGCCGCCGGCTTTGGCGACAGGCGGGTTTCATTTGCATCAAATCGAATGCCTCCGGAAGAACGAACCGTCGTGGGTTAAGAGAACTAATAATCCGCCGCAGCACAATTCGTGCCACGCGCCTATATTGAGATGACTGAACTTGGCGAAATGTGACGTTTGACTCCTATTATAATACCACGGCAGCCAGAGCGTAACTGTTCACAATTCATGAGAATTAGTCTAAGCGGGATTCCTCACTCCGTTCCTAAGAAACTTCACCGTTTAGTGCACGAATGTCAACTTGCAAATTCAAAAACAGATCCCTACGGGATGACGGGGGCTGTGACAGTTTCTTACGCTCAACGCCGCGTTAGGCGCGGTAAGATGCTCGGAATGACGGCGCCGCCCACCTCGTCATTCCGAACGGAGTGAGGAATCCGTTTTTCGCTCTCACCAAGCCTGAACTGTTACGCCAGAGCGAGTGCGTTGACAACTCGTCGCAGTTGGCCCATAATAAGGAGATTGATCGTCGACGGGGAGTCGCTTAATGTTACAACTTATCACGGAATTGATGGAGGGCGAACCATACAGGTACGTCCCTCTCGGGTACAACGTTGTGCGCGCTCGCGGCATTTGCGGCGGCCGACCGACCTTCAAATATACCCGGATTGAGACTATCGGCACCCTGGAGCGACTGGCGAGTGGTGAGGACCTCGAAAGCATCGTTCAGGGGTACGGCGGCCGCGTCTCGCGCGAAGCTGTTATTGAAGCCGTTCGGCTTGTTACGGAACCTTACCTAAAATCATTGCCGCAATTGCCTGCGGCATGATGATTGTCCTTGACGAGCAACTCATGGGCCGAGGCCTGTGCTCACGAAACGATTGTCGGGCTAAGATGCATACGGATCTCGGAATTCACCCCACATCGCGCCGCGACCTACTAAAGCTCGGTGCGGCATCGGCGTTCGCATTAGCGAAAGGTGACTGTATGGCAACCGAACAGGAGCCGCGCAAGCCGAAACTGGCCATAATCCTCACGAGCTATGGCGCAACGAGCCATGGCCTCTGCTATTGCACCAAGTTCCTCGAAGGAAAGCAGTTCGACGACCACTATGAGCCGCCGCGCTGCGAGGTCGTCTCTATGCACATGATCGAGGTGGCCAAGGGCGACATCGGCATTGCAACCGCGAAAAAGCACGGGGTGCCAATGTATCCGTCGGTCGCGACCGCGCTGTGCCGCGGCGGGGATGAGTTGGCGGTCGACGGAGTGGTACTCATCGGCGAGCACGGGAGCTATCCCCTCAACGAAAAGGGCCAGCAGATGTACCCGCGCCGGGAGCTGTTCGACCAGATCGTGAACGTGTTCCGCCAATCCGGCCGTGTAGTGCCGGTTTTCAACGACAAGCATCTGTCCTGGAATTGGACGTGGGCAAAATACATGTGGCGGACGATCCAGGAGATGAAGATTCCGTGGATGGCCGGGAGCAGCCTGCCATTCGCCAAGTACGTTCCGGTCGTTCCGCTTCCGAGAGGGAAGAAGCTGGACCATGTGATTGCCATCGGGTACGCCGGCCTGGAATCTTACGGCTTCCACTCAATCGAAACCGGCCAATTCGTGGTGGAGCAACGCGCAGGAGGTGAATCAGGAGTTAGATCCGTGCAGCTATTGGAGGGCAAAGCGGTCTGGCAGGCCCAGGACGCCGGCCGCTGGCCGAAAGACATCGCCGAGGCTGCCCTGAAATCGCTCACCAGGCCGAACGGCCGCTGGACCGATTTCGAAAAGGATGTCTTCGCGTTCGACATCGAATATCGCGACGGCCAGCGGATGACGGTGATCATGCCGGGCGGATACGGCCAGGAATTCGCTTTTGCATACCGTCCGACAGGCTCCAAACAGATTACCGCCGCGTCGTATTTCCTGGATGAGGTGCCCCGGCTAAAGCACTTTTCCGCGACCGTTCGAGCATTGGAGGACTTCTATATCACAGGCAAACCCACCGCCCCAAGCGCGAGAACTACGCTGACCACGGGCATTCTCTGGTACGGCATTGAGAGCAAGTATCGTGGGGGAGTGCGCCTGGAAACGCCGGACATGAATATCGCTTACAAACCGATGCGGAATCCGGAGAGCTGGAAGGAGTGTCTGAGGTAGTTAACCTTGTTGCCAGCATAAAGACTCGCCTGTTCGAGTTAGATCCTCACCAAATATATACTCCCCGATTTCAAACGCCCGCTCCGCAGTTAGCTCGCTTAAAGGGATGAACATCAGGTGCATCGGCCGTCCTTCCGGGAAGAAATCCACTCTCTGCGTGTATTCGATACCCTCCAACAGCCGGCCTCCGGACCTCTCATAAAACTGAATCCGTCGCTCAGCCAGCTCTCGTTCCCCGGTGGAACTATTCTCTGGGCGGTCCACTTCCAATATGACCGCCACTGTCTCCGGGTTCCACTCGACCGACTGCTTAACGATTTCATCCAGCATCGCTCGGCCAATCCCGCCACTGCGCCTGTCCGGATCGACTGCCAGATAGACAAGATACGCCGCCGCGCATTCGGGGAGAATGTCCACTAGAGCCATGCCCAGCACTGGATCACTTGCATCGCACGCGACTATAAAGTGCTCGCCTCGGTATTCGCCTCGTTCCTTTGCCTGCAGGATACGGATAATGCTGGAGACCGGGATACGCTCGTTCGCTGGAAAGGCAGTCTCGTACAGGTCGAGGAAATCCGGAAGATGCGGGTCTGATAGACGATCGATTTCGCGGAGGACGATTTCCGGCATGATGGCATTCCCGAATCTACTGGTCGTTTGAGCTGCTAGTTCCTTCCAATAGTTTCACGCTCACACGCGCTAACATCGTGGGCAAAGGGAGTGTTGGCTTCTTCCATTTGGACAGACGATCGGCCATCGCTTGCAAAACCTCCCGGATCTTCTGCCGATAGGCAGTTTCGGCCATTCCCGAATCTGCAAGCCGAATACTCTTCAGGTCCGGCCTTGGTGGCAGCAGGTACCGCTCCGGAGCCGGCATTTCCAGCGAGCTTATTAACTCTTCCATTTTAGGCGCGGAGGAGCTTGACCAGTACGGCGCCCAAAACTCGCGGATGAATGTGAGAACCGAATCCACCTTAACGGTTCCCTTGAACCTTCCGCCGGCGAGCCCTGCAACGCGATCCATCAACCGATCTACTTGCTCGCCGTAGAATTGCAGGGAGTATTCATCGCCTTCCGACTGCATGAACGCATAGGCTGCCAAAGTGGCCGCGCAATGGCAGCCCCAGGCTTCGTCGCAGACCTTTGGATCGTAGGACTCCGCACTGATGTCCGCCAGGACCCGGAATGCGTTTCCAATGAGTTCCGGATCGAGGTAGTCGATTGTCCGCCGCGGCTGAATGCATGCCGCTCTTTGAACTGTGTTCTCGGCGAGGCTGCGGGCTTCAAGCAACCGGGTCAGAGTCGTGGGATTATCGTTCCGAGTTCGATAGTACTGGGCAGCCTCCAGACGCGCCTGGCTCTCCTCGAAGAGATCCCAGTTTTCATTAAATGAGTCTTCTATGTTCGCAAAATGGTCTTTGGCTTCTGAGTACAACTCCCAGAGGGGTGAGTTGTCGCTGTACAGGCTATCGCTTGACAGGCCGGCTTCTTTGGCCGTCTCCGGCGAGTAGCGGAGAGCCTCGGCGCAATAGATATTGGTAATCGCGCGTAGAAATCTTTCGCTGCTGGTAAAGTCCGGATTCTCGACGTCGATTTTGAGATTTCTTCGGACGATCCCTAGAACGCCTCCGACGGCGTTCCACTCTGCATGTCTGTTCTCGCGGCCTCTATATTCGCGGACCGGCGGGTACACAGCCTGGAGCTTCATTAGCGCATTTAGGAGAACGACATCGTCCTGGCCGGTCTGTAAATCGCCCTGCACATCCGTGGTTTGAACCCCGCTGTAGGCATCGAGAAGGGGACTGCCAAGGCTGCCGCTTTCCGGCGATTGCTGGCGGAAATAGCAGTCCCACCAGTAGTGCGCAAGGAAATACATGCACGCAAAGCTCTGGCGCAGCTTGAGGCGGTCGTCAAGTGTGCTGAGAATCGCCAGCAACCGCAACATGTGGGCCCGGCCTTCCGGCGTTTCCATGCTCCTGAAGGTGGCGTAATTCGGTCCCGCTTCGCGGCATTCCTGGCTCACACGCGGATGGACGAAGCAGCGGCTCCAGTCGCCATCCTGCAGCGCCCGGGCGATCTCCTGTGAATTCAGCACCTGTTCGATTCGGGCCACGCGCAGCAGCAGGTCCACGGCTTTCTCTTCCAGCTCGCACAGGCCGATCAGCCGGGGATAATCCTCGACGTGCGGAATCAGCAGATTAGACGTTCGGAGAAAGCTCTCGAACTCCTCCGAATCCGGAGGCGGGACCGTTTCCGGGAGAGCATCATTTATGCCGATGATCGCGTTTGCAGCAGCCTGCCGCCGTTCTTCCGCCCCCATCCTGTGGGTCAAGAGAGCCTGTGCGAACGCGTGCATGAAGAATCCTTTTCCCGGACTGGCCTGAAGGATTCCCCATTCGCGAGCTCGGTTCTGCGCGGCAGTGAAGATCTCGGGGATGTGATCAACAGTCACCTTGCTGAAGCGCGCTATCCTCGCCTGTAATGCGGGCGAGTCGAAGACGCGCTTGGGCACCGGATCGGGAGCAACAACGGCGCACAACCGCGTTACATAAGGCGAAACGGATTCATAGCCTTCACGCTGGTCCGCACGTTCATGAAGACCTAGCAGAACCTTATCCAGGCCCGGAAGTTTCGTCCAAAAGTACTCCATTACGGCCGGATCTCTGTTCTTATACATGTTTCGGTATTCGGATAAGGATATTCCCGCGTTCTCTTGCAGGTAATCTCCGGCTGTCTGGAGCGCCATCGGCAGTCCGCCGAGCATCCGGTCCCCCGCCAGCTCCAGCGCGTATTTCCAATCGCTGCGACAGGTACGTTCGATCGCTTCAATCTCCGATCCATCGCCTGCAAGTCCCGAGCAGGCCAGGAGAAGGGCGGCGCCCTCCCGAGCGGTCAACAAGGGTATGTGTACTGTGTTTCTAACGAGACTCGGCGGCGCATACGCGAGCGGCAGCAGTAAGAAGCGCGCCCCTTCTTCCGGCAGGGATTTCACAACCATCTCCACATCCTGGGGATGGAACATTCCACTGCAGACCACCAGCCAGTTTGGCTTTCCGGATAGCCACTGCTTGACCTCATCGACTGCTTTGCGCAAGGATTGATTGGATAGGTCCTCGGAAACGCTCGCGCTGACTTCCCGTCCGATCTCTACAAACGCCTGCTCGATCTGAGACAGTTCCGAGCCGCGCGGAAACCTGGAAAGATCGAGCCAGCACGTGTGCGGAAATGAGGCTTTTCTCGAGTGTACGTAATGCCACGCCAGGGTCGCCTTGCCGGTCCCGGGAATGCCAACAAGCGCGACTAGCCGTCGTGGCGGGCCGTCGAAGTCTTTCAGACCGAAGGCCTCGTCGATCCGGATAAAAATACCGGACGGTTCGATAAAGCGCGGATCCGGATCTGGAGCGCCAACGTTTACAATCGCAGGAAGTTGGTCTTCGCCCTGGAAAGCATATAATCGGCCGCCGGATCGGGAAGCGGCAGAAGCGGCGCCTGCCGCCATGCCGGTAACGAGTCTGCGAATGGCCTCAGCGATCGTTGTCCAGGCGAGGTCTCTATTCGACCAAAGGGTCACGGGCTTTTCTGCAGGAGGGAGAGGATTCAGCTTTGCGAAAGGAGATTTGTGCCAATCGCACGGCCTGATGATGACGGGGATGACCTTGCACTCTTTGGCATCGTGTCGTTGTAAGGCGCGCGTCAGCTCGAGGGAATAACAGTAGTCTGAGTTGATGAAATCCGCGCTGATCAGCAGCAGGATGATCTGCGCTTGTTCGAGGTTCTCGTCGATCTCTCCGGCCCACTCGGATCCCGGTGGAATCTTACGGTCGTTCCAGGCTTCGAACAAACCTTCCCGCTCCATCGCCTTCAAATGGAGAAGGAAAGCTTCGAACAGCCGCTGATCTTTATGTGCGTAACTGATGAAGCCTTTTATCATAAAGGTACTGGAATGTGCCGGCTGCGTCCGCGTTCATTATCTGAAGAGGAGAGGCGAGCCTATCAGGGACTCCAAAACCGTTGCCGCTTGCCGGCCATGCACCTGCTTACGCCGATCGTCCTCAAAATCGTATGCGCTCTTCACGTCCAACCTGAACGGATCGCTTTTCGTCGCGAGTTCCCCCGAGTCCTGCACACGTCTCC
>JBGPOG010000028.1:0-16032 GCA_041487935.1 Chthonomonadia bacterium
GCATTTTACCGCGCCTAACGCGGCGTTGAGCGTAAGAAACTGTCACAGCCCCCGTCATCCCGTAGGGATCTGTTTTTGACTTTGCTGTCAACGTATGTGGGCCAAGACAGTGAGGTTTCCTAGTAAGCACGTAGTGAACCGGAATGCTAGTGTAGTGCCTCAATAACGTCATTACAACGACAACAACGTCGCGAAACCGTCATTCCGAGCTGTTTTTGCGAGGAATCTGCTTTTCCTTCACATTGTAAAGGTGATATGGAGACACTACACTAGCGTTGTATGTGGCTGATCGACGTCCTGGCGATCGAAGCAATTTACAAAGAATACTCTGCGATATTTTCGTTCATTTCTGTCTATTTGCGGCTCCCACAACAGCAAGACGCCCGAGTTCGATTGAACCCGGGCGCATTGCTTGAATGAATAGACTGATGAGTCGATGAATTATTGCAGGGGGCGACTTCCGTCGCTCCTGGAAACGCTGCCAGCGCCATCGCGCTGATCGGATCGATAGCTCAGGCCTTCACAGCCGTTATGTTCGGCTGCCAGGGCCATTCCACGAGGGACGTGAATACTAAGTTGCTGCCCGCTTCGCGGGAAGTATAGGCTTACTCTGATCGGTTGGTCCACTTACTTTCTCCTTGCAGGTATTACATCTCCTTAGACGCATATACCTGGCGACAGTTCACTTATTCCATACGGAATTCTGATTGAAATGCACTACCATTCCCGTGGCCGATTTTCCGGTACACCTGCTTGCTGGCAGGTGTACCGGGCTTGACGGTCGCGCCACCAAGACCCCATAATCCAAATGAACGTTCAGGCGTAACTATAACCTGGAACATTGCGGAGGCTCGACGATGAGCGGATTCGAACAACACGTCAAGCTGGAAACCATACCGAAACTTCAACAAGCGCGGTCGCTTGCAAGCCGGCCTTATGAAGACCGGATGGTACCCTATAGAAACATCGGCGCCCTGCTGACCGACCGCGCGATGACCGCGCCGGATGCAAACTACCTGGCCTATCGTTCCGAAGAAGGCATTGCCGGCGCCTACACGTACCGCGAATTATTCGATGCCGCGCGCCGCCTCGCAACGTGGATGTCCGGGCCTCTCGGTCTCAAAACCGGCGACCGCGTCGCCTCGATGATGGTGAACGACGCCCGTACGGTATTGCTTTACTTTGGCGCCTGGCTGATTGGCGCGACAGTCGTTCCAGTCAACTGCGGCGAAGACGACGATCGGATCGCCTACATTCTCGAGAACTCCGAGGCCAGAGCCGTCTTTGCTTTTGGGGATCAACTGGACCGCTGCGCTGCGATCCGCGCCGGTTTGCCGAATATCCACTGGTACATTCAAGTTGGCGGCGAAAAGCGAACGGACTTCCTTTCGTTTGACGACGAGCTCGCGCGGCATGTTCCACTCGAGCGATTGCCCGATCTCCCGCCGGACACCGAATGTCTGATCGTCTACACCTCCGGCACCACCGGGGCGCCCAAGGGCGTGGTCCTGGAGCAGTACAACCTGATGGTGGACGCCTGGAGCATCGCGGAATGGCACCGTTTCGGACCGGACGACCGAGCCATGTGCGTCCTGCCGATCCACCACGTGAACGGCACGGTTGTCACCCTGATGACTCCGCTCTGCTCAGGCGGCAGCGTGGTGTTGAGCCGCCGGTTCTCGGGGGCCAAATTTTGGCAGACCCTGGCGGATGAGCGGTGTACGTGGGTGAGCGTGGTGCCGACGGTCCTGGCGTTCCTTTGCGACAAGCCCGCCGATTTGAGCGAACTGGACCTCTCGCGCTTCCGCCACATCATCTGCGGCGCAGGCCCGCTGACCGTCGAGCTTGCCCGGAAATTCGACCAGGCCTTTCACAAGCGCATCGTCCACGGCTACGGCCTCTCCGAAACGACCTGTTACTCGTGCTTCCTGCCGATCGATCTAACCGAGAAGGACCACAACCACTGGATGACCGAATGCGGCTTCCCATCGATCGGCTGCCCGATCTCGGCCAACGAGATGGCGATCCACGATTCCGAGGGCAATCCGCTGCCGGAGGATTCCCGCGGCGAGATCGTAATCCGCGGCCACAACGTGATGAAGTATTACTTCAAGCGCCCGGACGCCAACCGCGATACCTTTGCCCACGGCTGGTTTCGGTCGGGTGATGAGGGCTTCTTCCGAACGGGTCCGGATGGCCGCCCCTACTTCTTCATCACCGGCCGCCTGAAAGAGCTGATCATCCGCGGCGGCGTGAACTACTCCCCATTCGACATCGACGAAGTGCTGAGCGCGATTCCCGGCGTCAAGGCCGCCATGGCGGTCGGCTTCGAGAGCGATTTCTACGGCGAAGAGGTCGGCGCCTACGTCCAGCGCCAACCCGGCTCCGACGTTACGGCGGAAGAGATCATACAACACTGCCGAGCCGAGCTTCCGTTCAGCAAATGCCCGAAGGTAGTCGTCTTCGGCGAAGACTTCCCCGTAACCTCCACCGGCAAATACCAGCGCAACAAGCTCAAGCCGCTGTTTGGGGAGTGGAAAGGGAGGCAGTTTAGGGAGGTAAAGGGCGGCTAAACACGAAGGGACGAAGGACACTAAGGGGAGATGAACCGATCCCTTTGGCTGGCAACTTCCCATCTAACTGGCTTGCGACAGAAATGAAGAATTCACAATGAACTTCACCCGCCTTTGGGCCGTTCTCATCGCTATCGAGTATTCCGCCATTGCGTGGTTCGGCATTCTCGTACCCATTCTCTATTATCTACGCAATCCGTCGGATGTGCCTTTGGAACTGGCGGTCGCCCTCCTATCCGTGCTCACTTTCGTGGTAGTCTTGATTGCAGCGCCTATCACATTCAAGAAGCTGTGTGCGCGTATTGGCAGGTCAAAGGCCTGGCACCGCACGCTGATAGCCGCTGCCGTCGCCCCCATTTCAGGCGTGTTGACCGCGTCGTTCTTCGGTTGGATTCTTAGGTTCATCCTGCCTTTCGCAGAGATCGCTCTCCCTGTTGTTGGGCTCCTGTTACCCTTCTGCGTAGTCTCGCGACAGACCGGCGTTCGCACACCCCGTTTGTGACTGCCGGTCACGGATTTCGTCCTTGTACGTAGCTCCACATTTCCAACTCCTAGTTCCCACGCTCTGCGAGGAAACGCAGTCCCGGACGCTCCGCGTCCAATCCGCCCTCTCAAAACCTGCGCCGCACTCGCTTCTTGTTTCCACCACACGTTTCCCTGACTCCGGCGGTTGTTTTCGCTTTGCGGCAATGATGCTACATTATTTTCGAAGTCATGAAAACAAATCTCAAAATATTTACAGTAGACACGTGACACGAGCATTATTCGTCTGTATGATACAGAATCAGTGCATGGCGGCCGCGGTGGGTAGGGACCGCCAACATAGGCCGCGGAGCGGCCGGACTGCGTTCCCACGCAGAGCGTGGGAACGAGGATCTCGATGCCGTAGCGGATTGGCAGACCTGACGATCGTCCATCGTCAATTCCACATTGCCCTGCGGGCTGGGTTGTGTAATAAATTGGAATCTGTCACAACCCGCAGCAGCATCCGTTGAATACTCTTGTAACGCACTCATCGGAAAAGCAAAACCCGGTGAAGCGGAAGGAGCCTGAACCATGAAGCTTTCACATAAACTGACCGCCGCAGCCATCGCAATCACGATGGGCGCGGGTTTGTTATCCACGCCGGTAGCCGCCCGGGCCAGCGAAGAGGGGCGGCGGAATACGGCCATCGGACTCGGCGCGGCGGCGCTCGCGCTGCTGCTCACCCAGCACAACAAGCTGCCGGGAATCGCCGTCGGAGTTGGCGCGGCCTACGCGGCCACTCGTATCGGCTCTCGCCATCGCTGGGATCGGGACAGATATATCGACAATCGGTACGATCGGTACGATCGCGATCGCGATTATCGAGACCGCGACGATCGGGATCGGTACAATCGGGATAACTATCGCAACGACAGTCACGATCGAAACGACAATCGTTACAATCAGGACAATCGCTGGGATAGCCATGATAGGGGGCGCGCCCACGACAATCATTGGTAACCGGTGTCCCGGCCGGACCGGGCCGGAATCGCATCTCCGGACAAGACAGGCCGTTAATATATGCCGGGCGTCGGATCAACAAAAGAGCCGATGTCCGGCTTCGGTTCGCCGGCGATGTTGATTGCGCTCGAACCCTCACAAGGCAATTCCGACCCGTTGTTGCGGTTTAGCAGGCCAGCCGTCATTCCGAACGATAGTGAGGAATCTGTTTTTGTCCTCGATCATTCTGACAGTACTGAAAATCAGATTCCTCGCTATCGTTCCTAAGGACAAACGTCAAAAACAGGTCCCTCACAACGACGGTTCGGGATGACGGAACTGCTGCGTTTGTCATTGATTACAGCGTGTTGCTCGCGACATAATTTGTTCGGAATGACGGCAAAGGCGATTCCAGTTGAACGTAGTGTCTCTTGCCTAAACCTGGACTGCACACGCCTCGACCCTCATTCAAGGACAGCCGGCCCGCTGCGTTGAACTGTTCCGGAAAGCCGCGACATGTATGGCATCCAATCGAGGTAATTGTAAATACTTCGAGGAAAGCTGAAAGCAACGTCATTCCCGCACGCCTTTTGAGGGAATCCAGGAGAATATGAAACGTGGATTCCCGATAACGACCTCTGGAATGACGGCATCACGACAATTTCTATCGAATTATGCAATTAACCTCAATCAATTCGTGATAGGATTCTGCCCTGTGCCGCTGCATCGACAGAACCAACGGACTCTCAAAACCGCCTGCCGGTGTTTATCCGTCGTCCTCCTGACCACACTTCCCGGATGCGTCCGTTCAACGGAGCACGTTACTCTCACGATTTGGTCGGCGCCGACGGGCGTGGAGGAGAAGGCGTTTGTCACGCTGTGCCGGCGGTTCGATCTCGAGCACCCGGATATCAGAATCCACAACGTCGGATCGCTGCGCGAAGAGAATCTCATTCGAGCGATCGTCGCGGCGTGTCCGCCGGACCTGGCCTATATCTACGGCACCAGCGACCTCGGGCCGCTAGCGGCGAATGGGGCGGTAACACCGCTCGACGGCGCATTCAAGGCATCCGGGTTAACGGAGTCGGATTTCCTGTCGTCCGCGCTGGAGCAGGGACGGTTTCGCGGACAGCTCTATGCCATGCCGGTTACACGCGACTGCCAGTGCTTCTATTGGAACCGCACCATTTTCCGCCGAGCCGGCCTCGATCCGGACCGGCCTCCGCAAACGCTTGAAGAGCTTCGACGTCTCGCTCTCGACCTCACGCAAAGGAGGCCGGATGGGTCCCTCGCCCGACTCGGCTTCATGCCCATCCCGGACGATCCGGTCACCATCCTTGCCGCCCTGGGTGTGGAGCTGTACGATCGAGCTTCGGGCGGGATAACCCTAAATCAGCCGAAGAATGTCGCGGCCCTGAAGTGGCTGGTTCAATTGATAGACGATCTCGGTGGCCGGAGCGCCGTGGCCGGATTCAAGAGCACCTTCGGCCGCACTGACAGCGCGCAGAATCCGCTCGCCATGGGCAAGGTTGCGATGGAGATCGACGGCGAGTGGATTGCCATGAGGCTGGAAAAATTCGCGCCGGAGCTGGACTATGGCGTCGGCGAGATTCCGCATCCGGCAAACCGCCCGGAGCTGCAAAACATGGCCTGGCAGGACGGGGACATCATGGTAATCCCTGCCGGATCGAAGCATCCTGCAGCCGCCTGGGAGTTCATTCGCTGGATGCAGATGCCCCGCCAGCAAGAAGAATATGCCGCGGCCATGAATAACCTGCCGGCGATTCGCGCGCTCCTGAACTCTCCGGCGATCACCAGCGGCTCTCCCAGTAAGCGATCGCTGGGTTATGTCCTCCGGCATATTGCGGGCGGGACTAAGAACCCGAGGTTCTTCCCGACGCTCCCAATTAGCCGGCTCTACCGAGATGTACTGGTCAACGCAATCGAAGTTGCCGAGCTGCACCAGAAGACGCCCGAGCAGGCCCTCAATGACGCTCAAGAACAGGTGGAGAAGGAATTGTTGAAATACGCGAAGTGATGTTTCGGCGATGTGAGGATTTCGGGGTCAATATGTGGAGGCCGGTTCTGAGCGGGTTTCTGCGCCAAGGTAGGCTCCGATCCGCTCATTGAGGCTGGGCATGACGTCGGCAGTTCCCTCGATGACGACTCTCCCGGACTCGGCGCGAAACCGGCTGATCTTGACGGGGAAAGGGAGGGTGGAGAAGTCGAAACCGTCGCTCAATCTACGGGTAAGCCACCGGAGAGCGCCTGCCGGCAGTGGCACCGGTAGTCCGAAGACCGTCATTCGATCCGGATCGAACATGAGCCGGGTATCCGATACCAGCACCGGCTCGACGGTGCTGGTAAACGGCATGGACGCGCCGAGAGGGAGCCTGCGAGTCGCTTCAGCATAGAGCTTTCCCTCACGGATTTGCACGTGCCTAACCCGCACCGGCTCTTCCGGTGGGGGCGGAAAGTTGCGGATGTAGTCGTTAAGCGCGGCTTCTCCGATGACCGCCCGAAAGGACGTGTCTTTCACCGCCTTCAGGCGCTGCCGCCCCGTGTCTACCTCCACGTCGCGCATCTCGATGTGAAGCGATTCGAGGTAGATCGTCTGCTTCATCTCCACTTCTTCGCCATCGATCGTCAGGTTCCGCAAACGTCCGCTCAACGTCCGCTCCGGCGGATTGTCCACGTGAGCGCGCCAGACCCTGGCAGGTCCTATGTACGCCGGAAGCGCATCACGAATCTTGCGCTCGGCAGACCGGTTGATGGTCCTGCCACAGCCGGTTATCATAAAAAGACAAAGGCAATTAAACACGAAGACACGAAGAACACGAAGAAATCCTAATACCAAGATGTGTGGTTGGTCGTTCGATTTGCTTTGTGAATATGTAAGTTGGGAACCGATCATCTCAAAGGATAATATAAGGAAATTACGCACGAATTCACGATTGCTGGAAGAAGATACCGCCCGTTGATTACTTACATTCATCTTCGTGCTCTTCGTGCCTTCGTGTTTGACTTCCGGGTCTTTAGGCGGCATAATACGTTTGAGCTACTTCTCGCTCTTCATCGGATAAGAACGTGCGGCAGATGAGGCAGAGTCCGGTGGAGTCGATATCGGTCGCCTGGCACTGAAAGCAGCGCCCGCGCTTGACTGCGTGGCCTACGAGCTTTGGATTCCGCAGGATTTCGATCACGCGGTCTCGTGATACCCCGCCGTTAGACGAGAGCTGGAAGTAGTCGTTTTTGACAGGCGCCTCGGGACGACGATAGGAGCGCATTTCAGTCCCAGATTCCCATAAGTCTCATGTGGCCGCGTCCGGGTGCAGGCGAGCCATCCGCATTCAAAAGCCGCACGTATACGCTCCGGAACGAAGCTGCGGTCTTATTGCCCTGGCCGTGGCAAAGCTGGAAACCGATCGGACCGGCGAGGTTGCCCTTATCATCGTCGACATCGATTGTCTTAACACCATTGAGCCAGGCCTGTATGTGGTGGCCTCGCGCGATCACGTAATAGTGGTTCCAGTTGTTCTTATGGACCAGCCGCTCGGCGTCCGCTTTCTTGTGCTCGGCAACCATCCCGCGACCTCGCTCGTCCCAAAGACAGCCCCAGTATCCTTCACCCATGTCGACTTGGTATCCTGGCACGTTGTCGAAGCTCGCCGGCTTGATGCGAATGCAGATTCCGCTGTTGTTTCCAACCAGCTTTACGTCGGCGTGAAGCTCGAAATCTCCATACTCCCGAGCGGTGAAGCAGTAGTGGTGCTCCGGTGTTCCCGGTGTATATCCCTCGAGGACGGAGTTTGCGACCTTCCAATACTGGGGCTCGTATTTCCAGCCCTTAAGATCGTTCGGAATCAGGTTGACCCATCCGTCGCCCGAAGGCCGGCCGGAAACGATTGTATTCAAACGCGTTTGTCCTGACACTGCCCGGCACGATCCAAAACCCAAAACACAAGTTGTCATCATGACAAGTCCAATGGCTGGCCGCATATCGTCTCCTCTAAAGGTTCATGTTGCTGCTGTGTCCGGGGAATAGTTTTGCGTTGGGATCTATGAACGTCTTGGCGAAATTCACGGCAATACAGACTTCGCCAACACCGGTGGCGAGGAGCTTGAGTTTGCCGTCGTAGGTACAAATATCCCCAGCCGCATAGATGCCCGGCAAGTTGGTCTCCATGCGTGAGTTCACCAGGATCTGGTTCGCTTGAAGGTCCAGGTTCCACCCTTTGATCGGCCCGATACTGGCGCTGAAACCGATGTTGATCAGTACGGAGTCGATATCCAGCGTCTCCTGCTCGCCCGTTTTGTTGTTCGCGATGACGGCGCGCTCGAGGTGTATGGCGCCTTCTAGTCGTTGGATCTCCCAAAACAGCATCGTCCTTACGGATGACTTGTGCAGGAGCCATTGGATGCTCTCCTCATGGGCGCGGAACACGTCGCGGCGGTGAATGAGAGTGATCGATCTGGCGAGCGGCTCGAGATTCATGGCCCAGTCCAGCGCCGAGTCTCCGCCCCCGACGATGAGCAGCCGCTGGCCCTGGAACCGAGCCTTTTCCTTTACGAAGTAGTAAACACCCCGGCCTTCGAATTCCTGAACGCTCGGCGCCTCCAGTCGTTTTGGAGAAAACGCCCCTGCCCCCGCGCAGATAATGAGCGAGCGACAATGGTGTATGGATTTGTCTGTAAGGACTTCGAGAGTATCATGGGACAGCCGCTTGAGATTCTCGACGCATTCGCCGAGAACGACTTCAGGGCCAAACCGCGTGCCTTGTTCCGCCATCCCGCTTGCCAGGTCCTTGGCAAGTATCTTTGGAAAGCCCGGCATATCGAACACATACTTTTCGGGATACAGGGCGGTGAGCTGGCCTCCCAGCTCGGGAAGACTGTCGATGATCTTGGTTTTCATGCCCCGCATTCCGGCATAAAACGCGCCGAACAGCCCAACGGGACCGCCCCCCAAGATTACAGTATCGAAGACGTCCGATTCACTCAACTAAGCTTGTCCTTGCAATCTGCGTCAGATCGTTCCGGAGTATAGCGGCAGCCGTTATGGTCGGTTTCCCAGAGCGTAACTGCGATCACCGGCAAGTGCCGTGTCTCAAGCTGCTCGAATATCCACCGAGACAAGTGCTCGGCCGTGGTTGAGAACGGCACCAAATCGTTCAAATAGACATGATCCGGCAAGAACTCGTTGAGGGTTTCTTTCAGGTCGGTAAAGTCCCGAAGCATGCCGAGATCGTCCAGGTCTCGCCCCGCGAATTCCGCTTCTACACGGTAGGTGTGGCCGTGCAGCCGCGCACACTTGCCTTTATGCCCCGGAATGTCATGCGCCGCTTCGAACTTGGCGCGGACGATTAGTGTATACATGATCGTATTGTTGGAATGATCGTGATGCGGGCGAAACCCCATGGCTACGGATAAGCAGCCGTCACCGTTGAAGAGATTCCGCCCCGAACCGAGAACTCGCCGGTCACCGTCATCTGCCGAGGCCGGCAAGCCTCGACAAGATCGTCTAAAATCCGGTTAATGACCGCTTCGTAAAAGATTCCTTGCTGCCGGAAACTATAGAGGTAGTACTTGAGCGATTTCAACTCGACACATTGCTTGTCCGGTACATAGTCAATCGTTATGGCGCCGAAATCAGGCAATCCGGTGATCGGGCACACTGACGTGAATTCCGGGCAGGAATGCACGATGCGATAGTCCCGATCCGGGCGCGGATTATCGAACACCTCAAGCTTCGATGTGCGATCGGACATGGCTCAAGCGATTCCTCGAAATATCAAGACTACAATACAAGTGTACCACTCGAACCAGGCGATTAGTGCCTGGCGCTCGATCTAGGTGCATCACCATGGATACCCATCTGCCGAACTCACCGCCTTGGAGATTTCTTCTATTGAGCTCGTGAGATCAGATATTGGGTCTTGCGCCGATCCTCTCTCCCACTGCTTCCAGTGAGCGTGTCCGCGCTGGCCGCACGCGCCGAGGATGATCTTGGCAGCTTGATGGGTCTCCGGCCGGCTTGATGACGATAGAACCGCGCGGACTGAGTCGAACGATTCGGTATTCCGGTTTTCGGACTCGATGAGGCTGATACGACCAGCCACGCAATACGCCGCGAACTTCGCGATCAGCCAATCGGCGAGCGCGCCGCACACGACCTGATTCTCTGCGAGATTCGGGCAGTGTTCTCGTGCGAGGTTTATCAGCCCATCGCCGGTCTCGATCCGCTTCTGCTCGATCCGTCGCAGAGTCATTCCGGCTATGTTCAACCGATTGATCTCGTTCGTTCCTTCGTATATTCGCGTCACACGCGCATCTCTCCAGGCGCGGGCCGCAGGGAACTCTTCGGTATAGCCATACCCGCCATGGATTTGGAGCGTTTCGTCTGCCACGAGGTCGAGCGTCTCACTGCAATAGACCTTGACGATGGCGCATTCGATGGCGTACTCTTCGGCTGGATGAACCTTAAAGGATGAAGGATGAAGGATGGAGGATGAATCGCTGGGATTCGAAGAGACATCCGTTGCGATATTGGCCTCGAAAGCGGCGAAGGCCTCGTCCAAGTATCCGGCGAGGCAATAGAGCATCGATTCTGCTGCGAAAATCTCTGCCGTCATTTTTGCGAGCTTCTGTTGGATCAGCCCGTGTCCGGCAATCGGCTTGCCGAAGGCCACCCGTTGCTTAGAGTATCGCGTGGCAATGCCTAAGAGGTGCTTGCTTTGGCCTACGGCGGAGGCCGCGATCTTGAATCGGCCCACATTCAGGGTATACAGGGCGATTTTGCCGCCGTCGCCCGGTTGGCCGAGTACGTTTTCTGCTGGAACCTCCACGCCCTCAAGTATCAGCCGGCAGGTTGAAGATCCCTTCAGTCCTAGCTTGCGCTCTTCTTGGCCTATGGACATTCCGGCTGTCTCGCGTTCGATGATGAATGCGGTCAATCCATGATCTGTCTGTGCGAAAACAATGAACAGTCCCGCGAATGCGGCGTTGGTAATCCACATCTTCTCACCGGTGAGGGTATAGCCGTTGGCCGTTCTAACGGCTCGTGTTTTCGCCGCCATCGCATCCGATCCGGCATGCGATTCGCTTAGTGCGTAAGCGCCGATTCGCTCACCCGAGGCGAGCGACGGGAGATATCTTAATTTCTGCCGGGGAGTGCCGAAGAACACGATCGGAAGGGTGGCGACGCTCGTGTGAACGGTGTGCGAAACGGAGAAGGACGGCTCGATGGCCAGAGCCTCGGCGATTCTTGCGGACGCGCTCTTGTTGAGGCCAAGACCGCCGAATTCTTCCGGCACATCCAGCCCGAGCAATCCCAGTGCTGCCGCCCGTCCCAATAGCTTCGGCAGGAGACCAGGCTCTCTAGCCTCGATCCGATCCGCCGAGGGGAGTACGTCGCCCCGCATGAAGCTCGCTGCGGCGTCTGCCATCTGCCGGACTTCCGAATCGAGTTGTTCCGGAGCGAGGAAATGTGAAGAGGCCGGTTGTCTGCTTAGAAAGTCTCCACCATATTGCATAAAGGTCTCAAGGGAAATCGGCGGGTCATATACTGGAAAAATTACCGGTTTTTCGGTTGACTTGCTTATGAATGTATGATAACATTATAGCCAAGCTTGGTGTATTTTCCTCTAACGTTGGAGGTATCGAACCGGCGCCTCCTCCAACTCCTCGAAACCGGACAAGATTGGAAGGAACTCGAAATGGCAAGAGAAAGAGTTGGGTCCCCAGAGGCCTCCGCTCTCTTGCCCATGGAGGACACGGACGTTCCGTACGTGCTACGCGTTAAGGCCGGCGAAACGGAAGCGTTCGGGCCGCTATGGGATAAGTATGAGCGCGCCCTGTACCAGTTCTTTCTGAAACAGACAGGCGACCGCCAAGACGCGGAAGACCTGGCCAGCGAGACGTTGATTGCCACGCTGCAATCCATCCCGGATTTCCGAGGCGCGATTCTCGGAAACGGCAAAAGGGTTCAGGAAAAGAACTGCAGTTTCAAAACGTACCTCACCTCGGTAGCGCGATACAAGCTCGCCGGATGGATTCGGCGAAGGCGCCTGCGTAAAGAGGTCCGGTTTGAAGATTCTACAACCCCGGGAGAGCACTTGACCGACGGTCGAATTGTGCTCGAATCCTCGTATGACGAGCCTTCGCCCGATCCCCTTCAGACTATATTGGCCGCCGAGCGTCGTGATTACGCGTGCTACGCGCTCGCCAATATCGGCTCGTCCGCGCAATTCAAGGTAGTGGCTCTGCACTACTTTGTCGGTTTGACTCACCAGGATATCGCCACCGTGCTGACTACTCCCAGCCAGATTGTGAATACGCGCCTTCAAGACGGACGCAAGGCGCTGCGGCGTGAGATCAGCTCATTAGAACAGGCGATAACCGAGGCCTGACGTGTCGCGGAGCCGCCAATCGCCGCTCCGCCCGGTCATCTAAGCGTCTCGATGCGCTTGTGGAATGTCCCGTCCGCAAGAGTTCGGGGCGCGTCATGGGTGATCGGCTTTGGGCTACGTTTGGCTTCCCGACACGCGCAAGACCCGAATTGGTTCGGCCTGGCGTCCCCACCAGATTGGATCAAGATCGAGCGGCGCGCGGCATGAGTAAGCTCGTTTGCGCGCCATTAGGCTCGAGTGCGTGAACCGGGGTGGTTGGCGCAACGCGCGCCACAAACCGATGATAGGATTAGACTTTGTCCCCAGTCTTTCCGTCCGGAAAGGCCGAAGGCCTTTCAACGCGCCTCTGGCGCCTCCAGGGTGCGCAGGTTCTCGTTCCCAAAACCGACCGGTCTGGTGTAGTTGCAAACGCCATTCCCACCGCAAGCACTCGCCCGCTGCTTTGGACGGGTCTTCGGCAACATCCGGCTAGACTGAGCTGGCGAAATGCTCCGGCAGCTTCCAGCTATACACTGCGCCTTGCGAATTCGCAGTGGGTAAAGACTTACGTTCAGCCGAGAAGCTCTTTCGAATGGCCGGCCGAGCTTACTTTGAAGCGAGGCGATCTGATTCGATGGACGATTTCATGTACCGATCGACCGGAAGAGGCGGAACGAGGAGAATTCTGGATACTCGACGCGGACGCGCATGAGCGTTTAGAGAATGCCGAGCGAATAGTTGCCGGGATCGAGAATCTGGAAATGCGGGCGTTTGCTCAGGCTCTCACTTCGGCGGAATTTGGCCTTTATGACGACGCAATCAATATATTCGATACGATGCTCGGGCTTGGCCTGAAGAAAGGGCGAGTAGCGCTTCTGCACAGACTGTGCATTACAATCTTGACGGATATGAAGGATAAAGCCCCTTCTAACGCGAACGGCCAGTTGCGCCAGTGGACCTCCTCGCGAATCGCCGTTCATTTCACGTCGCTACAATCTTGCCTACCGGCGGGCATGGGAAATCCTGCCATGCTCGGCCCTTCTCATACGTCTGCCCGTGCGGAGGCTTCAACGCGTCTGGCGGCCTAGTGCAGTGTCTCCGCCTCGTCCTTAGAATGCGAGACAAAAAACACCCATACGGGTGGCCGCCTGGCCAGATTCACACAAAGGCAGTTCGGAATGACGCACGTGCCGCTTTATCGTCGTTGTAATCACATTTCCGAGACACTTCGCTAGCGCCACGGGCGATGGCAGGCCCGCATCAACCAGGCGTCTAATGAAGCAAGAGCCGTTAGCTGGTTCAGTTAACAGTTGCATTTCGTGCAGACAATGGGTCATAGTCTTTGCTTAGTATTATCTATAGCAACAAACAGTATTCAACGGTTCGTCAAAGAGTTCGCATGCGGACAGCCTGAGTCATCGGGCACAGAAGCAAAGGAGTAGACGTGGGAAGAAGTAAATCAGTGGTCAAAATCAAGTCACCCGAAAAACGCGCCAGAATTGGCGAGCGCATAAAGCTGGCCGCAACAAGCTCCGGGCTCACACTGAAAGATCTAGCGGAGCGCGTCGGCGTTCAGCCCACCTTGATCTATCAATACGTTCGTGGAATTACGAACGTCCCTCCGGACACGCTCCACGCGATTGCCGGGGCAACCAGGGTCAGTCTGGAATTCTTCGATCCGGACAAAGACGCGCGAAGCGCTCTGGCTTTGCCGGTCGATCAGGACGGAAATATCGAGCTCATCCCCGATAAGACCCGTATCGCGAACGACATGCGGCACCTCGAGGAGCTGGCTGAGGCTTTCGACGACCCCAGGAGGAATATCAACGGCCTGGTTTCGTCGCTTCACGAGATGCTGGCCCTGGCGCGAGTTACGGGCGATCGAAAGCAGGAAGCCTATGTTCTCTGGCGGCTTGGCTCCGTTCGCAACGAGACCAGCGATTACGACGAAGCCCGGCAATACTTGATCCAGGCGCGGGACATGTTCGAGACGCTGGGACTGGAGAATTACCGGGTCATGGCCGTGTTGGATTTGGCGCATACATCGGCTGAGACCGGAGCGCTGGATGCCGCGATTGAATACAGCCAAGAGGTCGCGCAATCCGGCTTGAAAGATATGAAGTGGCGCGCGCTGGTCAATATCGGCGGCCTTTACTACCGCCAGCACAAGTACGAAGAGGCCCTTAAAGCGTTCACCGAAGCCGCGCGCGCTCTTGAAGAAGTGGACGAGCAGCAGCGCGAAACAAAAGGCCTGCCATACTTGATGACCCATCTTGCCGATGTGGCAAAGGATGCGGGCCATTATGAGGCTGCTCTTACGTTATGGAGCCGGAGCCTGGCGCAGGCGACCGAGGAAAAGCGAGCCGACGTTTTCCTGGAGTCGCTGCTAAATGCCGCCCAGTGCTGCCAGCTTATGGGGAAGATAAGTGAAGCTAAGCAACGGCTCGAGCAGGCCGTGGTATTGGCGAGCTTCCTGTTCGACGATCAAAATCGACTTGGTGTGGCGCGCGCGCACCTTGCCGATGTACTGGTCGCTCTGGGCAGCCTGGATGAGGCGAGGGAGAATGCAAAATCTGCGCTGCGAATAGCCACTCGTGTCGGCGGACCAAGAGGTATGATCGTCTCTTCGATGGCTCTCGCCGAGACGTGCCTTGCGTCCGGACAATATGACGATGCACTGTCTTACGCAGACGACGCAATTCGGGAGGCTCAAAAATCAAGACGTCCCCGCGAGCAGGCCCAGGCTCGGAACATCAGAGCGCGGATTTGCTTGCAGCTTGCTCGAGAAGACGAAGGCGGCGGGTGGCTCAACGAGTCGCTCGCCGAGTGCCGGAAGGCTCATGAAACCGCCGAACGAATCGAAGCCGCAAACGAGATGATGGTGGCTCAACTCACCAGAGCGCAGTGCTTACAGCTTCAAGGCGATGAATCTGCGGCCGAGGAGGCTGCCAAATCCGCTATCGAGCTGGCGGAAAACGGCGCGCTCAACCTGCCACGGTTAATGGGCGAGGAAGCGCATAATCTCCCGTCTCTGCTGAAGTCCAGCCAAATTGACTTGGAGCGGCTGTTTGCCGGCCATAAACTCCAGATTCCCGCCGTGGAATGGCAAGCGCACTACCTCCACGGAACCCTCCGGGCAAAGCGCCTGGGCCCGCAAGCGGCTTTTGTGGCGATGCGGGAGGCCGCCGATGCGCTCGGGAGACTATTGACCGGGCTGACGGCGGATGATGCGATACGATTTCGCCGCTACCACCCGGAAATCTCCGCCGTATACGAGGATTTGACTCGGTTTGCTCTTACGGAAGCGGATCAACGCGAGGCGCGGGCGCTCCTCCAGAGCGCAAATTGGTTGGGAGCTGCCGCCGAGCGCGATCTGCCGGCAATTTCCGGGAAGGTCTAGTGTTAGTGTCTCAATAACGTCATTACAACGACAGCAACGTCGCGAAACCGTCATTCCGAGCATTTTGCCGCGCCTAACGCGGCGTTGAGCGTAAGAAACTGTCACAGCCCCCGTCATCCCGTAGGGATCTGTTTTTGAATTTGCAAGTTGACATTCATGCACTAAACGGTGAAGTTTCTTAGGAGACCTCATGTGCTGCGCACACAAC
>JBGPOG010000029.1:0-15880 GCA_041487935.1 Chthonomonadia bacterium
AAAGTCAACGGCTTTAACCGCAGATTACACAGATTAACGCAGATTAACGGCGAATGTGTCGCAGTGTCTATCAACGATGACAGAATCTTGCCGGCGCGAGAAGAAACAAAACCTTAGCAGCACAGATGAATGCAGATGTTTATAACGGTCTTATCTGCGTCAATCTGCGAAATCTGCGGATTCACAAGGACTCCTCTCCACCCATCGCGAAAAACCATTCGGAGGAAATCATGCGATCGATCACCCGGAGAGAGCTTATCGGGGGCGCGGCTGCGCTTCCCTTAATCCTGACGACCGCGAGGGCGCAAGATAAACAGATTCCCGGCCTCATCATCCGCGAGAAGGAGCCGGAGAACCTCGAATTCCCTTTCTCCTCGCTCAACAGCTTCATCACTCCCAACGACCGGTTCTACATTCGCAGCCATTTCAAAGTCCCCGCTCTCGATGCCCGCTCTTGGCGCTTGAAGGTCGAAGGCCACGTCGAGCGCGAGATCGACCTGACCTACGACGACCTCCGCGCAATGCCAACCCGATCGCTTCCAGCCACGCTGGAATGCGCGGGCAACAGCCGTGTATTCCTCACTCCCACGGTTCGAGGCGCGCAGTGGGAGCTTGGCGGTGTGAGCACCGCGGAATGGACGGGCGTGCCGCTAGGCGCCGTGTTAGCGAAGGCCGGTCTCAAGCCCGGCGCGGTCGACATCGTGCTGGAGGGAGCGGATTCAGGATCGATCAAAGACGAGCCCAAACCGCCGGATGCCATCCATTTTGCGCGAAGTCTGCCGGTCTCGAAAGCGACGGATCGCGACACGATCCTGGCATTTCGAATGAACGGCTCGGATTTGCCGGTATCCCACGGCTTCCCTTTGAGGACGGTCGTGCCAGGATGGTATGGAGTCGCGTCGATAAAGTGGCTCGCAAGAATCATTGTCATGGACAGGCCGTTTCAAGGCCACTTTCAGACCGTCGATTACGCCTATTGGGAGCGCCGCAAAGGCATTCCCACGCGAATACCGATTACCGAAATGCTCGTCAAATCTGCGATCTCCCGCCCGAACATGCACGAGGCCATTCCGACGGGAACAGCTTATCGCGTTCATGGCGCGGCGTGGACTGCGGATGGCGATATCCAACGGGTTGAGCTCAGCACGGATTCAGGGGCGACGTGGTCGGCGTCGAAGCTGCTCGGCAGGCCGGTCGCGCATTCCTGGCGAATGTGGGAATACGATTGGAAAGTTCCATCGTCTCCGGGGCGGTACACACTCATGTCGAGAGCGACCGATACCGGCGGCCGCACACAGCCGGACAAACGCGACCCCGACCGGGCAAACTACCTGATCAACCACACCCTCCCTATCGACGTTGAAGTGCGGTGAGAATGACTATGACAAACCGAATTCTGATGGCAGTGTTCGCGCTGTTGATAATGGCGGCAAGCAAACCAGCGATTGCAGGCGGAAAAGAGCAGCACTTGCTCTACGTCTCCGTGCCGGGCATCCGCAACTACGTGGAATACGGCGGAGTCGGAATCCTGGTCTACGACATGGATTCCGGGCATAAGCTCGTCAAGCGCATCCCAACAGTAAACGTCGAACCCGGCAAGCAGCCGGAGGCGGTTAAAGGTGTCTGCGCCAGCGCGAAGACAGGGCGCCTCTATTTCACCACGATCACACGGCTCTATTGCCTGGACTTGCTCACCGAGAAGATTCTCTGGGAGAAGGCGTTCGAAGGGGGCTGCGACCGAATGGCGATCACCCCCGATGGAAAGCGGCTTTATGTGCCTTCGTTGGAGGGCCCCTTCTGGAACGTCGTCGACGCAATGAGCGGTGACCTGGTCACAAGAATTCAAACGAATTCCGGATCGCACAATACCATCTGCGGACTTGACGGATCTTCCGCTTATCTTGCCGGTCTCAAGTCGCCCAATCTTTTCGTCGCGGATACTCGGACGAATTCCACGCGTGCGGTCGGCCCTTTCAGCAACGTCATCCGTCCGTTTACGGTTAACGGCAAGCAGACCCTGTGCTTCGTCAATGTGAATGAATTGCTCGGCTTTGAGGTCGGAGATTTGAAGTCCGGCAAGATGCTCTGCCGCGTGGAGATCAGCGGCTCGACCCAGGGGCCGGCGAAGCGCCATGGCTGCCCCAGCCATGGTATCGCGCTCGCGCCGGATGAAAAGGAGCTATGGGTGACTGACGCCGCCAACAGCGCTCTTCACGTCTTCGACGCAACCGTCATGCCGCCAAAACAGCTCACAACAATCAAGCTCCAGGACCAGCCGGGCTGGGTCATGATGAGCCTGGATGGACTCTACGCCTATCCGTCAAGTGGCGAAGTCATCGACGCGCGAACCAAAAAGCTCCTGACAACACTCAAGGATGAGAACGGTAAATCGGTACAGAGCGAGAAGATGGTGGAGATTGTCTTCCGAGACGGCAAACCTATCCGTGCCGGAGATCAATTTGGCCTTGGCCGGAAGCGTTAATCTTACGCATCACGAAATGCCCACCCGACTCGATCCCCTCGAATACCTGGAACGCGAGGACAAATGGTTCCTCGGCGGCGGAAAAGCCGCGATGTTCGCACCGGCCTTTCCACGTTTCTTGAAAGAGTTTGGCTTTTGGGACGAGGCTTACTTTGCCGACGTTCGCCTGGAGCGGCTGTTCACCGTTCTCGTTCTCGATGAAAACGGCAGGCCGTTGGACTTCTCACGCGACAACCGCCGCTGGACGCCGGATGCCCTGACGCAGACCTACAGCGGGCCAGACGGACTGCGCATCCGCGAGGACAAAGTCGTCACCCCACACGACGTGCTCGCCTCGCGATTGGCGATTTTCAACGAAGGCAAGCGAGATCGAACGCTGCACCTGATCCTCTGGAGCCTTCAGGACCACTCCTTTCTAAAGCCAGGTATTGGCGGGACGAGCGCCGAGCATCCTACAAGAACGGGTGATTTCCTCACGTTCGCCCACGCCGTCGAATTCGGTGACCGGCCGTATGCGGACCGTCCGGCGGAAAATGCCGGATGGGGAGAGCGTGGAGTATCGCCACTTAACGGTTCCTCGGGTCATTCGCTCTGCGTGGCGCTAGGCGCGGACCTCGCGCCGGTCTCCCATGCAATCGCACTCAGCGAGCGGAGCGACACCTCGCCCCTATGGGAGATATCCATCGTTCCGGAGTGGTTTCGAGACGGCACTTTAATCAAAGCATCGTCATCGGCCAAGAAGCAGCCGGGTTCGAGTTCGACTACGAGTTCGAGTACGATTATTGGGGCTGGTGACAGCCATCTTCATCTCTGCCTCCACTACTCGATCGAGGTACCGTCCGGTGCGAACCGCGCCATCCAGTTTGGCGCAGCGTTGAGCTTGGATCGCGAGAGGGCGTTATTCCACGTACAGAATGACCTCCAACAGGATGTTGCCGCCATGAGCCGGGCATCCTGGCGCAAGTACTTCGACTCGGTCCCCTATTTCGAATGCTCCGACCCGTACCTGCAAAAATACTACTGGTACCGGTGGTATGGCCTGCGGCTGCTGACAGTCGATTTGTCAGAGTGGGAGAGGGGGAGAGGGGGAGAGGGAGAAATGGGGAGGGAGGCCGGGTCCGTACCTGAACAGCCAACGTTTGAACTCCCGATTCCGGATACTGAAAACTCAAACCTTAACGCTCAACACTCAACACTTAACACTCAATACTCAAACCACGGTATTGGAATCCGCATCACCCATCCCTGCGTTTTCGAGGGCATCGGCGGATTCAGGTCCCATATCTCCTATTCCGCGCAATGCCATATGTTCGAAACGAGCTGGATGCACGATCCGAGATTGGCTATGGGCTGCCTGGAGGGCCTGTTGGCGGCGCAGGAAAACAGCGGGTTCATTCCGGGCCATCTTTACTTATGGCGTGAGGATCGAGGCTTCTACCTCGCCAATTGGGGCGCCGCAGCGCTGCAGGTTTACCACATTTCGGGTGACACGGCATTCCTCGAGCGGGTGTATCCGGGCCTTAGCCGATACGCCGAATACTTCGAGCGCGAGCGCGATAGAGAGGATTCACATCTCTATGACATCGTCGACCAGGGAGAAACCGGCCAGGAATACATGAGCCGCTATCTCTTCGCGGACGAGTCCGCCGACGACTGGCGGCGCATTCAGCTCAAGGGAGTGGATGCGACGGTCTATGTCTATTCGCTCCAGCGCTCGCTCGCGGAGATGGCCCGGGAGTTAGGCCGGCATCCCGAGGCCGAGGTCTGGGACCGCAAGGCGGATGCGACGCGCGAAGCCGTCCGAGAAAAGATGTGGGATTCTGATTTGGGATTATTCTTCGACGTGCATCCGAAGAGTGGACTTCGCTCGCCCTTCAAAGCTGCGGTCGGCTTCTATCCGTTCATGACGGATATCGCAACGAAGGAGCACCTCAGGGCGCTTACCGATCACCTGCTGAACCCGAGTGAATTCTGGACCGAATATCCCGTTCCGGCATCCTCGATCGACGATCCGTATTTCAACGCTGAAGGCGAGTGGAAAGGCCGCAGGATGAGCTGCCCATGGAACGGCCGGTCCTGGCCGATGGCGACTTCCCACGCTTGCGAGGCTCTCGCGCATGCGTCTCTTACTCTGGATCCGGCGCTCAAACCGCATGCCGTAGAGTTAATCCGGCGGTTCGTCACAACGATGTTCTGGAACGGCGATCCACGACTCCCAAATTGCTTCGAACATTACAACCCGTTTACCGGCTCGCCAAGCGCCTACCGGGGAATCGACGACTATCAACACTCGTGGGTTGTAGACCTGCTGATAAAGTACCTTGGTGGTCTTCAACCGAACGGTTCCGACCAGATTGTACTAGATCCGCTGCCGTTCAATGTCGACCGGTTCCTTTTCCAGGGAATCGACTATCGTGGCCACGCAATCGACATTTCGTGGGATGAGTCGGAGGGTTACGCTATTTCGGTCGATGGAGTGGAGCTCATCCGTAGAGCCGGTCGTGAGCGGATGGTCATCTCATTGTAATGTGGCTTAGGGGCTGTCATTCGAGTTCAGACCAAAAGACGATGCGCTTTATCGGTCGATCACCCCTATTCTCATCTCATCCGACACCGTCCTCACTTCCGGCGCATACATGGCATATCCATTTGTGGGCGGCACGTGAAACCGGCCCGGGATTTCCGCATACATTCTGTCTGTAGGCCAGCTGTAGGCCAGTGTACGCCGCCCCTGCGGGAGACTGCTCAAGAAGAACGCCACTTTTTGGTCCCTCAGCTCCATGTCCGAGTAGAGCCCCAGTCTATCGTGGCCGCCGCTGCGCACCTCCGCAGGCTCGCATCCCGCCGGCTTAAGATCTTCGAAAACGACGTATTCATAGTCATTCTTCGACTCGATTTGCAGCTCGACCTCTAGGAGGTCGCCACTGGTGATTTCCGCTCCGTCCGCGATGGGAACCCGATCGTATGCCGGACCGTTGGAAGTGTCGACCCAGATCGATGCATCGTCCAGGTCCAAGAGCTCATATCGCCCGGTAAGGAACGGATTCGGCCTTTCGCCCGGTTCGGTTTGCGGTAGATCGGACGCCGATCGCCCCCTCGCCGTATTGGGCACAAGCCGGAAGTACTTCCGGCGGACTGAGATCTCATTGCCTGCCGCCGGGATTGGCTCCTCTCGCGAGAAGTACCGCGTGTATGCGCTGAAGTAGAGCATTCCATGCCCGGACTTGGCGATCGAGAGTGTTTGTTTACCCGTTCTCAAGAGCTCGTCCGGTACGATGAAGCGATTATCGAAAAGCAAAGCGTTTTCGCGCGTGACGTGATAGGCCCGCCGGATGCGGCCGCCGAAATCCACCGTAAGCGTATAATCCGGAGACAACTCGTTGTTGGCCCTGGCGTATTCGGTGAGAGCCAAAATCGCCAGCGCCGTCTCCTTGGTGCTGCCCCAAGCGCTGCCGTGGCGGTTGTTCGACAGCCAATTTGCCACCATCGGCGCCAGACGGTGGCGCGGGTCGATCAATACGAAAGCCTGGAGCGCCGCGGCATTTATTTCCACGCGGTTGTTCCACCATCGCCACCATTCGCCGCTGCTCTCGCCCCAGCTCGCGGTTCCGTTCGCCTCGTCCACTCGAGCGGCGCCTTCCAGGTTGCGCAGCACAACTTCCGCTTTGTCCTTATCTCCGCAGCGAGCCAGAGCCATCGCTAATAGGGCTTTGCCGTAGGCGTCCAGGCGCTCCCGGTTCTGGTAAAGCTTGCCGGTCGCGATTGGCTTTGCCGTCGAAGTGAACTCGCTATCCATTGAAACTGCATTGGCAATCCAGGCCGCCCGACGCGGGTCATCCTCCTCCTGCAGACGGCGAGCCAGGAAAGTCAGGGCCTTGTGCAGCATGTTCCGGTCTACCTCTCGGCCGGCCTCCCGGGCGACGATTAAGTTCTGGACCACGTAGGCCGTCATATACGGATCGCTTGCGTCGGATGGCCACCAGCCCCAGCCGCCGTCCGGCTTTTGCCACCGAACGATCCGCCGAATTCCTTCACCCACCATATCATCGAGCAAGAATCGATCGAAGACCGGATTCCTAAAGCCTCGGCGAACCGGTGAGCGAACGATACCGGGCGCGCCTTCCGGATAGGTATAGGGGCTATTCTCAACCGCGCGACTGCCTCCCTCACGCTCGCGCCTCTCGAGCAGCGTGGCTCGTTCGCGGAGCGCGTCCAGGTCATACCCGGCGTCTTTCAGAGTTCTCGCAACCATCACAGCAGGCGCGAACCGGGACACCGTTTGCTCGATACAGCCATAAGGGTATTGGGCCAGGTAGGGCAGCGCGTCCAGCAGGACGGATGCCAGCGAAGGATCGAGCTGAACCCTCAACTCCGAGCTGCCCGGCTTTCGCGCTTCCGGAAAGTCAACGTTTACCTTCACGTCGCCGGAATCTCGTAATGTCCCGCCCTGAGCGAACATTCGCTCGACGCCGTGCACTACGACAGGGAAAGCCACCTCCATGCCGTCTGAAGCGCCGCTGCTTTGAGCAGTGATCCGGACTGTGAGAGAGCCCTCGTGGAGAATCTTCACACGGAAATCGGCGCGCCGCTCGCCGTTACTTGGGACATCCAACGTCATTTCCGCGGGCGATGACGCCAACTCCGCCGTTCCGCCTTGTAGTTCGAGCTTTACGCGAACTCTGGCATCCTTCGCCTGGTAGTTGTGCACGTTTCCGGACAGAGTGATCTCATCGCGCTCCACCGAGAACCGCGGCGTCTGGAGACGAACGAGAAGATCCTTGCGCGTCGTAACCCGTGCTTCAGCCGTTCCGACCACAGCCTGCGCCGTGCAGCCGATCGTCTTCGCGCGCCATTCCGTGAGATTCTCCGGCCACTCGAATTCTACGTCGGCCGTGCCGTCGATGCCGGAAACAACCGCCGGAGTCCAGAACGCCGTATCGGCAAATCGAGAGCGGGCCTCGCCGCCATCGCCTTGCGGGACGCTGCTGCCTCGAAATCGTTTGCGTCCAACGCGATACCCAAAGCGTGGCGCTTTGAGGTAGAGCTGGCCCATCCAGTAGAGCCCGCGCGGCTCCCAAACCGATCCGCGATGGTCTTTGACAAATTCAAGACTCGCTTCGAACGCACGATCCCACTTCTCTGTTTTGCCGAGACATTCGGCAATTCGGAGTTGGACTTCGTCACGCCGGACCGCAGGTACGGCCCCGACCTTCATCGCAGCTTCGTAGCCGGCCAGAGCGCGGCCGAAGCTCTTCTCGGCGTAAAGCCTGTCCGCTTGGGCAAGGTTTGGCGGATCGTCCTTCCGTGCCGAAGACGCGCCTCCCAGCGCGAGGCAAAGGCCAACCGTTGCAAGCGCGAGCGACTTCCTTTGGGAGTAACGCATCGATGCCTCCTGTGATTGTCTGGGCCCTCCAATTATCATGAGCGCGTCCGGCTAAGCCCCGCGGCACAGTTTCCCCAAGCGCGCTGGCGCTCAATAAACAATACGCTTGCTTTGGACGCTCGCTCCCCAAATGCCGTTACATACCCGCATCGTTCAGGGTAACCTTAAGACGATATTCTCGCACTCGCTTCAACATGGGTCACGCTGAATCTTGCGGAGCTTCTGAGCCTCGGAAAATGAACGATCGCTTCAACCCGCACCGGTTTGTAGTCAAAGTCGGCACCACCACTCTAACCGATGCAGCCGGCCGAATCGACCGAAGTTACATTCGCGACCTCGCCGGCCAACTCGGCGCCCAGCACTCAGAAGGTCGAGAGTTGTTGCTGGTAACATCCGGTGCAATCCGTGCGGGAAAAGACCTTCTGGAAGGCGCGAAGGAATCCTTCGACGCCACCCAAACGCCCGAACTCCCGAACTCCCGAATACCTGAGAACCTGAACTCCCCAACAACCCAACAACCCAATTACCCGCCGCCCGCCCGTCTTACGGTCCCGATGAAGCAGGCTGCCGCGGCGGTGGGCCAGGGGCTATTGATGCAGACCTATATGGAAGCTTTCTCCGAACTCGGAATCGTCGTCGGGCAGGTCTTGCTGACGCGCGACGACCTGGCTGACCGCCACCGCTTCCTTAATGCCCGAAACACCCTTAACGCACTGTTTGCGATGGAAGTCATTCCCATTGTAAATGAGAACGACACCGTCGCCACCGACGAAATCAAATTCGGCGACAACGACACGCTCGCCGCGAGGGTGGCCGCATTGACTGAGGCTGATCTGCTGCTCATTTTGTCGGATGTCGACGGTCTATATCGTGGGCTAAACACAGACTCTCCCAGCTTAGTTCATCAGGTCGATCGAATCGACGGCGAGATCGAAGCTCTTGCGGGAGATTCGGGTTCGATCTCCGGTACAGGCGGAATGCGCACAAAGATCGAAGCCGCGAAGATTGCGGCCGGTTTCGGTATCCGGACGGTTATTGCGAAAGGACGCCGGAAGGACGTTATCGAACAAGTGCTGTGCGGCGCTGGAATTGGCACGACGTTTCTCCCGAGCTCCCACAGATTGCGCGGCCGTAAGCGTTGGATCGCGGCAGGGGCCAGGACGCGGGGCGCCGTTCAGGTAAATTCCGGAGCAGCCGAGCGGCTTTATCGCGGTGGAGCGAGCCTGCTGGCTGTTGGAGTCACCGGTGCGACCGGAGATTTCGATGCCGGAGATTTAATCGACGTGCAGAACGAATCCGGCCAGAAATTCGCAAGGGGATTGACGAACTACTCTGCCGTTGATGTCCGTCTGATTTCAGGCCTTCGCAGCGACCAGTTCGCGACCGTGCTCGGCTACGATACCGACCCGGAGGTCATTCACCGAGACAACCTCGTTGTGCAAACGTGAGCCGAACTTAAGGAACCCGATGACAGATATGAGAATTAGGGAAACGGTTGTGCCTGGCCGGAACGTAATGGGCAGGGGAGGATCTCGCCACATGCGATGGTATGGAGTTGCGGCAATTCTGGCGATTGGCGGCCTTGTGACGGCCGCGCTGATGTCGTGTAAGAATCCCGTTTCCGCGGCGACTGGGGCCGGGCATTCGGCATCGTTATCGGGATTTCAGGGAAATGAATTGGCTCAAAATGCGCCGGACTTTCCGTCCGGGCTGGAGTGGCTGAATACCGATCGTCCTTTTTCGCTGAAGGATCTTCGCGGGAAGGTCGTTGTACTCGACTTTTGGACGTTTGGGTGAGTGAACTGTATGCACATCATCCCGGACCTCAAGCGGTTGGAAGCAAAATACCGCGACGAGCTGATGGTGATTGGTGTGCACTCCGCGAAGTTTTCGTCGGAGAAAGAAACAGAGAACATTCGAGAAGCCATCGAGCGGTACGACCTCGAACATCCTGTCATCAACGACAAGGACTACATTGTCTGGAATTCCTACGGCGTACAGGCTTGGCCGACGGTTGTCTTGATCGATCCCGCGGGCAAATACGTCGGCGCCCGTTCAGGGGAAGGCATCTATGAGCCGTTCGATCGCGCCATCGGAACGCTCGTCCAGCAATTCGAGGGTATCGGCAAGCTCAATCGTAAGCCGATCAAATACACGCTGGATAAAGAGCACAAACCGAAATCCGTGTTGTCTTACCCCGGCAAGATTGCGGCGGATGCCAAAAGCGGGAGGCTCTTCTTCACCGATTCAAACCACCACCGAGTCATCGTCTCGAGCCTTACCGGAGCGATCCAGCTCGTGATCGGCGAAGGAGCGCCGGGCCTGAAGGACGGGGATTTTGAAACAGCGCGGTTCTTCCGGCCTCAAGGGATATGCTTCGACGCCGTAAGAAACGCCCTCTACGTTGCCGATGAGGAAAATCACGCAATCCGAAAGATCGACCTGATTGCTAACAAGGTTACCACACTCGCCGGGAGCGGCCGGCAGGCCGCGTGGCCGCCTACCGGCGGAATAGGCAAATCCGTAGACCTGAGCACACCGTGGGACTTAACGCTAACAGCGCCCAACAGCCTCTACATCGCAATGGCGGGAACGCACCAGATCTGGAAACTGAACCTGCAGACACTCAAATGCGAGCCGTTTGCTGGATCCGCCCGCGAGAACCTCGTGGACGGGCCGCTTGCGGATGCTCAACTTGCCCAACCAAGCGGCCTGACAACCGACGGTACTAAACTGATTTTCGCCGATAGCGAAGCCAGCGCGATACGCACAGCCGACCTATCGCCGAACGGGCGCGTCGCAACCATTCTTGGGAAGGGCCTATTCGAATTCGGCGACAAGGACGGCATGTATCCAGTCGCTCGACTGCAGCATCCGCTTGGGGTTGCCTTCCACGACGGATTCGTTTACGTCGCGGACACGTACAACCACAAGATCAAAAAGGTCAATCCCCGGACCCGGACGGTTGTTACCCTGGTCGGTACCGGCAAGCGCGGCATGGCCGACGGTCTCGCCGGAAAAGCCAGCTTCAGCGAGCCGAATGGGCTTACCTTCGTGGGCGGCAAGCTCTATATCGCCGACACGAACAACCACATGATCCGCGTCTACGATCTCGCTTCGAAGCTCGTCTCCACGCTCAAGCTCACCGGCATCGAGAAGCTTGCCAAGAAGACGGTCCCGGCATTCGCCGGGACCGAACGCCGGGTTCCGCCGCAGGAGATCTCCACCGCGGCGAAAGAACTCGAGCTGATGATCGATCTGCCGAAGGGCACCAAATTCAATAAGGATGCGCCCTTCAAAATCCAGGCCACCTCCGACAAACCGGACTCCGTGACTGTGGGGCAGTTCAATTTCGATAAGCCGGCAGCCAAGCTAGCGATCCCGATTTCGGCAAAGTCCGGCGAGGCGACGATTACCGTCGAGCTAAATGTGAATTACTGCTCCGAGGGGAACGAGGGGCTGTGCTACTTCAAGTTCGCGAGGTTGGTCATTCCACTTAAGGTCGGCGCGACGGGCCGCGCATCAGCTACTGCGACGTACACCCTATAATGACCGTCGCGGCCGCTGCTTTGCGGAAATTGATTTGATGATCATCCGCCTCGGGCTCGCAATATCGAACGGCTTGTCCGAAAAGAACACTGCGTCGTCAATAAGCGCCTGAACTTCGGGCCTGTCCAACGTCGTCGCATCTTCGAGGCGTATGTTTCAGACCTTGTTCCCGCCGCCCTTAAGCAGTTTCTGCGGGTCGGGCAGCTTTACTCCTTGCCGGAAGCACACGCTCACCCAAGCGGGTACAGCATAATTGAAATGATAACCTCAGGCGCGCGCTCGGCCGGCCCGAAGCCGATCACGAGCGCGTTATACGCGTTATAGTTGTCGTAAACCATCTCCACAGCCCCAGGCAAAAGCGCCCGCATCTTTTCGAGAGCCGCCATAGCCTGCTCTGCAATCTCGGGATCGTATTTTGCCAGGGAGCCGGCGAGTTGATTTTCGGGGGAAGAGTCGTTCAAGTTTGGCAGCCCTTCCATTATTCATCCGCACTTTCTGCAAAGGGGATAAAGGCTAGATCAGCAATTACCCTTATACCTTCTCAGCGCAGGCGCGCGAACAGCGATCCATACGACCGAAATCAGGCACCCGATCCCACCCGTGATCACGGACCACGGCGCGCCGATAAACCGTGCCACCACTCCAGCCTCCAACTCTCCAAGCTGCGGGCCGCCCATGAAGAAGATCATGTTGGCGGCGGTCATTCGTCCACGGAGATGGTCCGGCGTCACGAGCTGGCGGATCGTTTGCCTCAGGATCGTGCTCACGGTGTCCGATGCGCCCGTCCCTGCGAGTGCCAGCCAGGAAAGCCAGAACCAGGGCGAAGCGCCGAAAATCACGGTGGCCAGTCCGTAAACGACCACCGACCAGAGCACGATTCGCCCCTGGTGCTTCGGAGTCGGCAAAGCCGACATCGCCGCGCCTGCGGCAACCGATCCGATGGCCGGCGCGGCAGATAAGAACCCATAACCCCGTTCCCCAACGTGGAGGACATCCGTTGCGAAGGCAGGCAGCAAGGCGCTTGCGGACGAGAAGAAAGTCGCAAAGAAGTCCAGGGCGATCGTCCACACCAGGATAGGCGTGTTCCGCACGAATGCCAGCCCTTCGCGCATTGCGGCCAGGCTAATGGCCGATTCTTCACCCTGAACAGGTTCTCGGGGCGCAAGCTGAATTGCCAACAACGCCACGAGCACGGCCAGGAACGACAGCGAATTGATGGAGTAGATCAATCCCAGTCCGCCATGCGCCAGGAGCAGGCCGGCAATAACCGGCCCGACGATTGCGGCAACCTGAAACGTCATGGAGGACAGCGAGGTCGCATTCGGCAGATGTTCTCGCGGCACCAGGTTGGGGAGGATGGACTGCCGCGCCGGATTGTTGAAAGCGATCGCCGCGGATCCCATTGCGGTGAGGAGATAGATAAGGCCGGCGCTGATCCGTCCGGCGTATGTAAGTCCCGCGAGCGCCGCGGCCAGCGCCGCCAGCGCCACTTGCGCCACGAACATCACGCGCCGCCGATCCCAGGCGTCCGCTACAACTCCGCCTACCAGCGAAAAGATTACGATTGGAATGACCCGCGCTAATCCGATCATTCCCAATGCGACCGTGCTGTGGGTGAGGAGGTAGATGTGCCAGTTCAGCGCGACGATCTGCATCTGTGAACCGGCGACCGAAATTGTCGATCCGATCCATAGAATGCGAAACTGCCGGGATTGCAAGGCCGGGAATCGGCCGTGCAGGATACTTAAAAGAGATCGCCCATTGCCACGGGGAGTGTTTCCGTTCACAATGTGAGTATGACATTGTGAAGCTGTGAAACAATAGGACTTAATGCGTTCGGGCACGAAGCCTTGTTACAGAAGTCACCGAATATGATAATTCGTTCTTTAGCTGGATTAGCGGCCGTAATAGCGATGGGTGGATGCGCCACCTCGATGGGCGCGTCCAAGCCGGATATTCATACGAATCCCGCGCACACGAACCGGCTGGCGAAGGAATCCAGCCCTTATCTGCTCCAGCACGCCCATAACCCCGTAGATTGGTATCCCTGGGGAAGCGAGGCGTTCGCAAAAGCGAAACAAGAGGACAAACCCGTCTTCCTTTCCGTCGGCTACGCGGCGTGTCATTGGTGCCACGTGATGGAGAGGGAGTCGTTCGAATCTGGGGAGATCGCGAAAATCCTGAACGACGGGTTTGTGTCCATCAAGGTCGACCGGGAGGAGCGCCCGGACATCGACGACCTCTACATGACCGCCGTCCAGATGATCAACCGGAACGGCGGCTGGCCGATGTCGGTCTTTCTGACGCCCGACGGCAAACCGTTTTACGGCGCTACTTACTTCCCGCCGGACGCATTCAAATCGCTTCTTGGCAAAGTCCGCGAGGCGTGGACCACTAAGCGCAAGGATGTTGCCACGTCAGCGGACAAAATCGCGGCTGCTGTCAAAGAGCAGGTCGAAAGCGGCGCGCCGCCTCGGATGCCGGATCGCAGCTTGCTCAAAGAAGCCGTTGCCGAGCTGAAGTCGCAATACGATTCGGCCAACGGCGGATTCGGCCACGCCCCGAAATTCCCTCCGCACAATGCGCTGCCGCTCCTGTTCTATGCCGCGGACCATGACAAAAACCAGGATGCGCTAGGCCTGGCGCTGGGCACTCTGGATAAAATGGCCAGCGGCGGAATTCGCGATCACCTGGGCGGCGGATTCCACCGGTACAGCACCGATTCGATCTGGCTGCTTCCCCACTTCGAGAAGATGCTCTACGATAACGCCCTCCTGGCGCGAGCCTACACGGAGGCTTATCGCATTACTCGCAAGCCGATCTACCGCGAAGTGGCGGAACAGACGCTTAACTGGGCGATCCGCGAGATGCGTGGTCCGGAGGGGCTGTTTTACTCTTCGTTGGACGCCGACAGCGACGGCGAAGAGGGCAAATTCTATACGTGGAGGAAGGCGGATGTCATACAAGCACTGGGCGCAAAGGGCGGCGCAACGTTTTGCAGGATCTATGGAATAGAGGACGGCGGTAACTATGCCGAGCAATCTACGGGGCGCAAAACGGGGCGGAATGTCCTCCATCTTCGGGAGCCCATTGCCGAAGTCACACGCATCCTCAATGTTACTTCGGATCGGCTTTCCGCGATGCGGGCGGCATTGCGGTCAATCCGTAGTAAACGGGTTCGCCCCGGTCTGGATGACAAGCGGCTGGCCGGCTGGAATGGACTGATGATCGGCGCACTGGCGCGCGCTGCGGCGGTTTTTCAGACGCCGAAATACGGCACGGTTGCGCGCGAAACGGCCGTAGCGGTGAAAACCAGGCTGATGCCCGGCGGGATACTCCAGAGGCGCTGGCGGCAATCGCAATCCGGCTCGGCGGGCACAACGGGACCGGCAGGCTACCTTGAAGACTACGCATACCTGATCGACGGACTGTTGGAGATGCCCGATCGGGACGGATGTGCAGATCTAGCCAGGTCGTTGGCAGATCAGATGATACAGCGATTTCACGATCCGAACGGCGGGTTTTTCGACAGTTCCGTCGACCACGGGCAGCTCTTCGCCCGTGGAAAGAACTGCTACGATCGGGCTCTACCGAACGCGAATGCCGTGGCGGCGCGCGCGCTGCTGAAGTTGGCACAGGTAACTGGTAAGCGAGAATATCGCGAACAAGCGATGTCGACCCTGAGATCATTCGGCGGGCAGGCTGCTCGAGCTCCGTCGGGCGCTCAAGCCATGGTCCTGGCGTCCGTCCTGTATCTCGATTCCGAACCCAACCAGGCTGGCACCAAGAAAACACTTACAGCCAGACCGGTTCCCGGCTTGAGTACAGGAGCTTCCCGAGCGGTTAAAGGCAGCGGGCTACTCCAAGTCAAGGCCAGGGCGCTGCCGGTGGTCGCCGGAGACAAGGGCGGGCTCGTGCTGATGCTAACCGTCGCGAAGGGCTGGCACATCAATTCGAACAAGCCGTTGGACGAATCGTTAATCCCGACGCGCGTGGAAGTCGAGACATCGGGAACCGTGATTGTCCACGACGCCATCTACCCGCCCGCCACGAAGATCAGGCTCGGATTCAGCAAGACGCCGGTTTCGGTCTACCAGGGCACGGTCACGATACGGGTGCCGCTCGAAGTCCCAAAGACAACCGTGCCGGGAGCGCATCCCCTAACCGCTCGAATCCGCTTCCAGGCGTGCAACGACAAGTCATGCCAGGCGCCGGAGACGATATCGATTGTTGCGCCGGTGATGGTGAAGCGGAGGTGAGTAAGGCCAAGGATGAAGGATGAAGGATGAAGGATGAAGGATTAGCGTTGCTGGCTTCAGAAGTTTTCATTCCTGGCTGGGGATCGAGCCATGGTATAATGCTCTGTCTTAGAAGCGTGATGAAAAACACCGGGCCGATCGGCTGGCGGTTGAAACCGCGCCTTCCAAGTACACGAAGTGCCCCTCCGGGCACTGAGACGATAGTCG
>JBGPOG010000030.1:0-15341 GCA_041487935.1 Chthonomonadia bacterium
CCGGTAAACGGAGCGCACACCATCCAGCAAGAGACATGGTTCTCTAACGGGTGGTTTTTTTGTTGCTCCGGGTTTTCAATTGTCAATTGACAATTTTCAATTGTCAATTGTCAATTGAGAGACGCCGTCCCAGCATCTCCAGGGCCCAGCGTGTAGGCGTCAACCATCTCGATTCAAGAAGGAGACTCCTATGCGTCGTACCAAACGTTTCACCGGTTTCACCCTCATCGAGCTGCTCGTCGTGATAGCAATTATCGCTATTCTGGCGGCAATCCTCTTTCCCGTCTTTGCACAGGCCAGGGAGAAGGCGCGGCAGGCGAGCTGCCAATCCAATCTCAAACAGCTCGGACTGGCGACTGCGATGTACACCCAAGACTACGATTCCGTCTACCCAATCGCTCAGTATCTGGATGGCGTCGAAGTTCAGTACTGGTTCGCCCGCACGTTCCAGAAGACGTTTGACAAGACCCGAGGCCTTCTGTATCCGTACATGAAGAATCATCAAGTTCAGCGCTGCCCAAGCTGGACCGGCGCGGCGAAATTCGGCGATGGGAACGGATACGGGTATAACTGGCTGTACATCGGCTCGGACCTGGGGCTGACGTTCGATTACAGCACCTGGCCGACTCTGAAAAACCCGGCTTCCGAAGCGGCACTAAGTGAAACAGCCGGTAAAGTTATGTATGCCGATTCGGGCTTCGTAAACGTGCCGTGGTACGGTGGAAGCGGAGAGATGATAGAAACTCCGTATATCGATCCGCCTATGTTCTGGTTTGGCGATCCGACGGTCGATTTCCGCCACGTCGACAGCCGCAAGCAGTTAAACGCCGCAACGCAGACCGTAACCAGCCAGGGCATGGCCAATATCGCCTTTGCCGACACCCATGTCAAGGCGTTAAAGCAGACAAGCCTAACAGATGCAATGTTCACACGCGATTGAGCCGCGCAAATTAGAACCCTTCCGCAAATTGGCATCGGAGGCGGCACGCTGCCGGATCTGCCCCGGCATGGAAGAGCGCGCCGCGGTGCTGAGCGAGCTTAACGGCTCGCTCGCGCCGCGGGTGCTTTTCGTAGCGGAGGCGCCCGGCAGGAAAGGGGCAGACCGAACGCGGGTTCCCATGAGCGGCGATGCATCCGGCACAGTCTTCCGGAGGTTAATGGAGATTAACGGGCTGAGCAACGACGAGGTCTTCATTACAAACGCGGTTCTTTGCAGCCCTCGATCGGTCTCTGGTGCCAATCGAACTCCGAAAGCCTCAGAAATCCGCAATTGCAGCGCATTCCTCACACGGGCGATAGAACTGCTCGATCCTCCTATCGTAGCGTCGGTTGGAGTAACCGCGCTCGCCGCACTCGATCGGATCGAGCCACACGGGTGCAAACTGAGCGAAATCGTGGCAACTCCCATCAGTTGGCATGGCCGCACCTTGATTGCGCTTTATCATCTAAGTCCTCAAGTACTCATTTCCCATAGGAATCTGGCTCAGCAAGAACTGGATTGGCGAGTGATTCGCTCGGTGCTGGATCGGGCAGGATGAACGGCAGCGCAGTTTGTTCCAATTCGCCAAGCTGGGGAAGCTCGCCCAGGTCATTAATTCCGAAGTAGTGCAAGAAGTCGCGGGTAGTGGAGTAGAGCGCAGGCCGGCCCGCCGTCGGGCGCCTTCCGGTCTCCAGGATGAGCCGGCGATCGAGAAGTGTTTTCACTACGCTGCCGGAAGCAACGCCACGGACGGATTCCAGTTCGGGAATGGTGATCGGCTGGCGGTAGGCGATGATCGCAAGAGATTCAAGAGCCGCCCTCGAGAGTTTCGATCCCGATCTGGCCAGCAGCCTACCGATAGTTTCCGAGTATTCCGGGCGGGTGCTTAACTGATATCCCCCGGCAATCGATACAATCTGTAATCCACTGCCGGACTCTCCCAGTCTGAGCTGAAGCTCCCGAAGCGCGATCTCCGCTTCGATATCCGCAGCGCACAGCGACCTCGCCATGTCTTGCAGTGAAAGAGGCTCTCCGGCCACGAAGAGCAAGCATTCGATGGCTGAAGCGTGGCTCACTGTCCGACCTCCACGGGAAACAGTTGAATTTCTCCATCCATCCGTTTCTGGACGGCCTTCAGACGATTCAGACGTATCAATTCCAGCAGCGCCAGGAATGCGAGAACGACCTCATAACGCATTAGCGGAGACTCGAACAACAGATCGAACGGCATGCCGGCCGGATACCGGCTCACTTTGCGAATCACTTCGGCCATTTTCATCCGCAGGCTGACTCGGCGTCTGGGGACGACGGCCGTAGCGGCGGAGTCGTCGACGCCGGCTGAAGTCAGCACGCGGTGCAGGGCCGCAAGGAGCTGCTGCACGGAGACGTCTCCTTCCGAAAGAGGCAGCGCATAGTCATCAGGATTTTCCAGCGCGCCCCGAAAGAAGAGCAGGCGACGGCTGTCTTCCCAACTGCGGAGAGTCTCCACCGTTCCCTGATATCGTTGGTATTCCAGGAGCTTTTCTACCAATTCGATCCGGGGATCGTCTAAGTCATCCTCCTCTGCCGGTAGCGCGGGTTTCGGCAAGAGCATTCGGGATTTGATCTCCAGCAGCGTGGCGGCAATGACCAGGTATTCCCCCGCGATCGTCAGATCCATTATCTCCATGAGCGCCAGGTATTCCAGATACTGGCGGGTAATTTCGGCGATCGGAATGTCGTAGATTTCTATCTTGTTTTCGCGGATGAGGTGAAGCAGAAGATCGAGAGGTCCTTCGAAGACCTGAAGCCGGAAGAGTGGTGAATTGGGGGCGGCGAGGACCATAGCGTCCCCTATTCTACTGCCGCCCGTTCTCAAGTGTCAATGCCGCCATACGATAAAGGAACACCGGGAGGAGCCGTAGAATACTTCTCTCAGCAACTAATCAATCGTTTTCAAGGAGTACACGGCACTATGAACCGCTTCTTACGCTTCGCGTCAATTTCCATGATGATTTCTGTGGTCTGGCCGGGAAGCGCTTTTGCCGACCTGGCCGCGTACTTCAAGAAGCCCGAGCCGGTCTATCGGTGGGAGAAAACGGGCGAGGATACCGTTCAAGGCGTCAAGGTTTACGATCTTCACCTGGTCTCACAAACGTGGCAAGGAATCGTTTGGGAACACCGGCTTCAGGTCTTCCGTCCCGAGAAGCTGGATCATCCCGAATTTTGCACCATTTACAATACAGGAGGCAAAGGCAGTTCGACCAACACCGCGATGGGCGTCCGGCTCGCCAAGCAGATGGGGATGAACTACGCGATCTTGTTTGGAATTCCCAACCAGCCGCTTTACGGTGGAAAAACGGAAGATGCGCTCGTTGTCTATACCTGGCTCAAGTACATGGAAACGGGAGACGATTCGTGGCCGCTCCACTTCCCGATGGCCAAAGCGGTGCTGAAGTCGATGGATGCCATCCAGGAGATGTCGAAGAAGGAGAGCCTTCCGGAGATTAACAGCTTCTTGATTAACGGCGGATCCAAGCGCGGCTGGACGACGTGGCTGGCAGGCGCGAGCCGGGACCCGCGAATTAAGGCCATCGCACCCATGGTGATCGACACCCTCAATCTCCCGGCCCAATCGCAATACCAGATGGAGTACTACCACGGCGGCAGCGAACAGATCGAAGACTACACCAAGGTCGATATGTTCCACAAACTTCTGTCACCGGAGGGAGCAAAGCTCATCGCCCTCGAGGATCCGTATAGCTATCGAAATATTCTTACCTTGCCAAAGCTCCTTATCCTGGGAACGAACGATCGCTACTGGCCGCAGGACGCGCTGAACCTCTATTGGGATGGCCTGAAGGGGCCCAAGTGGGTGCTCTACACGCCGAATAGCGGCCATGGTCTGGATGACCGGGAGCGCGTCTTTAACACTTTGTCCGCATTCGCCCGGACGATCGCATCCAATAAGCCCTGGCCAAAGATGCACTGGGGATTTCAGTCGGACTCTACCGGCGCCACGCTGCACCTATCGAGCGACGTTAAGCTGAAAGAGGCGCGACTGTTCCACGTAACGGCGAAGACAAAGGATTTCCGCGACTCCAAATGGACGTTCGGGCCGATGCAAGCGGACAAGCAAGGTTTTACGGCCAAGTACGCGGCTCCGACGGAAGGCTATGCAGCAGTTTTCGGTGAAGCAGTCTATGAGATCGACGGAAAACCGTTCACGCTCTCGACCCAGATCCGAATTCTCTCACCGGCTAAGTAATGGCTTCTGAATCCGAAGCAGCCAGTCCCTTCGACGTATCGCTCTAGCGAAACCGTTTTGAAGACAAATGGCCATCTGCCACCTAAAGAACAATGAACCAATCACCGGGTTTTTACATCTCTTAGAATCAGGGATTGGTAACAATAGATTTCGAAACGCTCGTATCAGTGGTGTCGTAATCACGTTCAGGAAGCCGGTCCAAAACCTGGAGAAGACCAATGGAACAAGCAATTCCAGCCGATCTTCAGAGACTCGAGGGAGCCCGAGCTGCTATTAGGCGTGGAGAGCCGCTGGTTGCGATTGTGCAGGTCAAGGCGCATCTTTCAGTCACCGAAGATTCCTCGGAAGCGCAGGAGGTGCTGGCGATAGCCCATTATCAGGCAGGAAACCAGAGTTACGCGTTCGAGGCGTTTAATCGTGCCACGAGTCTTGATCCGCGTCGGGCGTCCGCGCACTTCAACTATGCGGTCTGTCTCGATGGGGCCGGGCAATTGGATGAGGCGATCGAGGAAGTGCAAACGGCTCTTTTCATAAAGCCGGAATATTCGGCCGCCAAGGCGCTCGAACAGCAGCTCAGGCGAAAACTTCAGGATCGAATCGGTCACTCCGACGAGAACTTCGCAGTCGTCGAAAAGGGCGCCAGCCCGCTCGACCAGACCGATGGGGAGTGGGCGAAGCTCAAGTGCGTATCGTGCGGGTGCATGAATTTTATTACAGCGCGAAGCTGTTCGCGATGCGGAAGCTATCTCCCCGAAATTGAAGACGTAATACCGGTGGAGTAAGCCCGGTTACTTAGCGGCTTTGCGGACGACAGTTGCTGCCGGCAAGCTCCCGCTGGAGATTATGGCCTCCCCTTTTGCTTCCGTATCCCACACGATCTCGAGAGTAATTCGGCCGCCTCCTCCGGTGTTTGCCTCAGTGCGTTCGACCTCTCCGCCGGCGACCGAAATGCGGACGGGCTGACCTGGAATCGCATTCCCGAAGTGGTCCGTAACAACGATGGTGATTAAGCTGCGGTCTGGCGGATTGTTCGGCGCGGGACCCAGACTCACGCGGACTCTTGCAGGCGGGCCAGGCTCGATTGTGTAGGGAACCGTGAATCGTTGATCCGACGTGACCGCTATGACGGTTCCAGATCCCGCGCGATTTGAGAGCAGGCTGCCGTTCGGATCGACATACGCCCGTCCCTCCGCAGTTCCCCACAAGACTTTTGGCGCGCCGCCGGTCATGGCGGTTCCCAGGCTCAACGTGCCGCGCTCCCCGGCTCGCAGTCGGACGGGTTCTCCTGTGATTTCCGTTTGTTTTGCAGCAGTTTCCGCGTACACCAGCAGCGCGTTTGCCACCGGCCGCGGCTCACCGTCAGACGGGCTATTGATATAGGCCCCGTTCACAACCATCGTGGTCGATCCGCCGCCGTCGAGGTTGATTGCCTGGATAGCGCCCAGGCGCAGCATTAAAGCGGCCATCTCCGATAGAGTTGCGCCTCGGCTGAATGCCTGCCGGCCATCGACTGTTGCCAGAATCAGCGTATTATCGGCCGATACGCCCGCGGCGGTGCGTGGATGCCGCTGATTGACGAATGATGTCGCGCTAAAGCCTTCCTGCTCTCCGTCTACCGCAATCTTGCCGTCGCGGACCAGCCACGGCCCGCCGCCCACGGCCTGAGCCACGTCGGTCCAGACTGACTTCATATTCCGGCCCCGAAGAGACCCTGACCTTGATGGAAGATCGCTTCGTAGCGGACCGGGAGGCAGAGGATTAGAGATCAGGTCGAAGCGAAATCGTATGCTCGTCCCGGCGGACAGGTGCTCGCGCGCCCAGACCGCTGCCGCGCCGTCTGCGACCAGCACGTCTTCACCGCGCGCGATTCCCCGCTCCGGCAAACCCGGCACGGGGGGCTGCGTTGTTGCTGAGAGCTCCCTTCCAGCCGTCACGGGAAGTTCGACGCCGAAGAGAGGAATAACCAATTGTTCGGCCTTCGCGCGAATAGACTTACCATAAGAAGGCGTTACAAGAATCAGCTCGTTCTTTGCTGCCGGCCGATTGATGCCGTCCAACGACGCGGAGGCATCGGCATTAGCGAAAAGCGACCCAACCGCCAGGAGATTGTCGACCAGCACTTTGCCGGTCGGCGTGATCCCAAGGGCGGCTCGGTGCGGCATTCCCTCGCGTAAGAGTTCTCCGTCTCGAATCGCAAGTCCGAGAGGTATGCCCGTAAACGGAAAGAAGTCCCCGTTCACGGCGGCAAGCGCGCCCCGTCGGATCGCAAGCGCGCCGACCGGCTCCCGGCCATTGGCGGGTTCATCGGTCAGCATTACGTCTCGCGCCAGCCCCGATTCAACCTTCACGCCAGAGCGCTTCAGCTCGACACGCAGCACATTGATCGTCAATGGGCCATCCGGAGCCGGCACGACTTCCTGCACGAGCTCCACGCCCGGCGCCAGCAGGTGGCGCGTGACGCCGCCTTGCCCGGCCGAAGACAAAAGCCAGGTTAAGACGAGTGGGATGAAAAAAGGTACAAAGTATTTGCGCATGAAGCAAACCGTATACGAAAATGTGGATTTTCGAAATTATAGCACTTGGAATGTGGTCGGTAAACGACAGGATTTGAATCAGTCGAATGGACTTGAAATCTGATATGGCATCCTCGCCGCTACTCGAGCTGCTGCGGCTGCTTGACGAGGCGGAGATCGTATCCTGGCTCGACGGCGGATGGGGTGTGGATGCCCTTCTCGAGAAGCAGACCAGGCCCCATAAGGACGTGGACATCATTGTGACCGTCGGAGACGTACCGAAGCTCCAGAAAATCTTGTCCCCCAAAGGCTTTGCGGTTCGGGAGGGCGCTCCACCCCACTCATTCGTTCTTGCAAACGGCTCCGGTCTTGAAGTCGACGTGCATGCCGTCGTTTTCGATCGCGAAGGCGATGGAATCTACAGGATGGAAAACGGGAACGACTGGGTATACCCGGCGGAAGGTTTCAGCGGCCGCGGAAAGATCGATGGCAAAACCGTGCGCTGTCTGTCGCCTATCTCGCAAGTCCTCTGCCACGCTCACGGATACGCGCCGGTCGAGAAGGATTTCCACGACATGGAGCTCATTCGGGAAAGATTCGGGGTCGAGCTGCCGCCGCAGCTTCGCCGCCGGTCCGCTTGAAGTCGTGGCCGCCGGAATTCAACGTTTACCTCTGGGAGCGTTCTCTGCTAAAATGATCGCGACATGCCGATGAGTACTATGGATCGCGCGCGCAGGGTGATTTGCGCGGAGGCCGATGCAGTCCGCGCGTTGGCGGACCGGATCGACTCTGCATTTGAAGAGAGTGTGGGCCTTTTACTTGAATGCCGTGGACGGGTTGTTACCACGGGCGTCGGGAAGGCCGGCGCAATCGCCCGCAAGCTGGCCGCCACGCTTTCCTCAACCGGAACACCCGCGTTGTTTCTCCACCCTGCCGATGGCGTGCATGGTGATCTTGGCGTCGTCACATCGGAAGACGTTGTCATTGTCCTCTCGTACAGCGGAGAGAGCGACGAAATCATACGGCTGCTCCCAACGCTCAAGAGAATCGGAGCGAAGTCGATTGCGCTCGTCGGGAATGTCAAGTCAAGTCTTGCGAATGCTGCGACCGTTGTATTGAACGTTTCGGTCGAGTCGGAGGCCTGCCCGTTGGGACTTGCGCCGACTAGCAGTTCGATAGCTATGCTTGCGATGGGCGATGCGCTCGCTTTAACCGCCATGGAAGCGAGAGGGTTTACCAAAGAAGACTTTGCCGCCTTTCACCCGGCCGGTGCGCTGGGCCGCAGGCTTACGCTGACCGTGGCGGACATCATGCGCTCTGGGGACCAGTTGGCTGTCGCTTCCAAGGACGTTCCACTCATAGATGTTCTGTCCTGCATTACCAGAGCCGGCGCGGGGGCTGCTTGCTTGATCGACTCAGATGGCCGGCTATCGGGGTTCATCACGGATGGCGACCTGCGCCGCGCGATCCAAGACGATATCGGCTCACTGAATCGCCCGGCGTCTGAGGTGATGAACGCATCACCTCTCGCGATTACCGGGAATCCGCTGGCAGTTGAGGCGCTCGCGATTCTTGAAGAGTCGCCGCGCCGGCCCGGCGAAGCGCCGGTGATCGATTCGGAAGGCTGCCCGGTTGGGATGATTATGTTAAAAGACATTCTTCGCTCCGGAATTGTGTGAGGCGCCTGCCCGCGCAAACTCGCACCGGTAAACGAGTATGAGCGACCAAACGACGGTTCAAGATAGGCTCCAGCCGATCCGGCTCATCGCCATGGATGTCGATGGCGTCCTGACAGATGGTGCGGTGATACTGCTCGGTGAGGAGGAAGAATCCAAGCAGTTCAACATTCAGGACGGTCTTGGGATTCGTCTGGCGCTGAATGCCGGCATGATTGTCGCCTGGATAAGCGGCAGATCGTCTAAAGTCGTGCAGAGGCGCGCGACCGAGCTCGGGGTGACCCGGCTCTATGAGAACACAGCGAACAAGTCGGCAGCGGTCGCAGAGCTAATCGGCGCCTATTCACTCACACAAGCGAATGTGGCGTACATCGGTGACGACCTCAACGATCTCCCGGCATATTCGCTTGCCGGTGTGAAATTCGCCCCCGCGAACGCGGTTGCCGAAATCAAGGCCCTTGCCGATTTTGTCACGGAGCGGCAAGGGGGAACCGGCGCGGTCAGAGAAGCCATCGACGTGATCCTCAAAGCCCAAGAAAAGTGGAACGATGCCGTTACGACTTACCTTGCGGAACTGCTTCAATCCTGAACTGACCGTACAATTACTGGGAAGCCGTTTCATTTATTGCCATATAAATGAAATAATGAGGAAGGATATATAGAAATGATGTATAATCAGTAACTCGGTCGGTTGAGCGAACATTTAACAGAAGTGTATCGTCAATCCCATTGAAAGTGTTAGCCATTGGGATTGCGCCGATTGACCCACGCTGTAGTGCTGATCCGGACAATTCGAGCCACAAGTTTGGCCACGTACCATACAATCATGGCCGGACAGAAGTCTCTCAAGGCATTTCAAATGGCAATGGAACCGACGGCGCCTTGCCCCCACTGCAAGGCGGAGAACATGGCGCACCGGAGGAACTGCTGGCGCTGTAAGCGAACTCTTCCCACGTCGTTTGCGTTGGATGCAGAGCTTCGCGCTTCACGCGTTCGGCTGGCAAACCGGGTTGAGTCAGTCCCTCCAACCAAATCGGAGATCGAATCCGCTCTCGAGCAGGCGATAATCATTGGCGGCCAGTTCTCCGACGAAGAGCACTTCCCCGAAGGAAGCGGTGTATTTGGCAAGCGTCTGTTGTGGCTGTTAAGCCGCCGTCGCGTTGCCTGATGCCCGCAATCAAGCTGTTACACACGAACGACTTCCACAACCACCTTTCGGCCGAGCAAGCCGCGCGTCTGGCCGCGCTTCGCGGCGAGATTGGCGCGAAGGGACTTCTGCTGGATGCGGGCGATGCGGTCTCCTCGGGGAATGTCACTTTCAAGTCTGGCGGCGAGCCCATCCTCGAGACGATGTCGTCTATCGGTTACGACGCAATGGCCGTCGGCAACCGCGAATTCCATTTCTCCCGTAAAGGCTTCTTCGCCAAATTAAGCCTCGCTCGTTTCCCAATCCTCTGTGCAAACGTCCGATCCACGCCGGCCGATGGACCTAATCCGCTTCCGGTACTGCCGTGGATTCCATTCACGATCGACAGCGTGCGAATTGTGGTTTTCGGTCTTACCGTACCGATGATCACTGAGCGAATGCTTGTCCGCAAGGTCTCCGCATTCGTATTCGACGATCCCATAGAGACCGCGAGGGGTCTAGTCCAAGACCTGCGCGGGCAATGCGACATTGTTGTGTGCCTTAGCCACATCGGCCTTGCAAAAGACCGTGAGCTCGCGAGAAACGTTCCCGATATCGACCTGATCGTCGGGGGACATACTCACGCCGTTCTTCCCCAGGGTGAGTGGGTCGGGGATACGCTTATCGTCCAGGCGGGATGGCGGGGACACTACGTGGGAATTGTGGACGTGGAGCTTGGGAAGGGCAAACGAGAGCTCACCGCGAAACTAGCGCCGTTATGATCGCGATTTTCGAGTTGCTGGCGCTCCTTCTAGTTGCATCTGCCATCGGCCGTACCGTCCTTCGGATCCTCGGTTTAACACCGGCTTCCCGTCTCGAGCGATTTGCATATTCGACCCCGATCGGGCTTGGCCTCATCGCTTACACCGTACTTGCGCTCGGATTGTGCGGACTCCTCTCTATGCTGCCGGTCTGCGTCTCGTTGGCGGCTCTCACCGCCGCCAATCTAAAAGGGCTGATCGATGCCGCCCGCGATTTAAGACCCGCTTTGCCAGCCACGCGGAATGCGTCCGCCAATGCCGTGGTTCCGCCAGAGTTGGAGCTTCCGCAGTCAGCGAAAGAGATTGAGTATTCGGATCCCACATTCGAATGTGCGCCTCCGGCTGAAGAGGACGTAGAATCGGTCATTGAAAGACTTTTCGTCGGTTCGGCGAGCGGCGCGCCCATTGCCCTCGCTGTAAAAAGGAAGCCGCCGCGGATACGAATACCGAAAACAGGGACGATCTTATGCGCCTTGGTTCTCTTGGCTATCGGCATCATCGTCGTCGTGAACTGCTTCGTCCCTCCGGGAGCCCATGAGTGGGACGCTCTGTCCTACCATCTGGCAGCCCCGAAGGTCTATCTCGCCCATCACCGAATCATCTTTCTTCCGACTGATCACCACTCGAACTTCCCATTTACGGTAGAGATGCTTTTCACGCTCGGTCTACTGCTCAATGGGTTTGTACTGGCAAATCTTTGTCACTTTGCTGCGGGCGCACTCTGTGTCGTCTCCATTTTTGCTATCGCCAGGAGACACTTCTCGCCCGGAGCCGGAACGATCGCGGCATTAGTATTCGCATCCACGCCAATTGTCATTTGGGAAGCTGGAGCGGCTTATATCGAGATGGGATTGGCGCTCTTTTCGTTGGTTTCCATTGGGGCGGCCCTCGAGTTTCGGGAGTCTCGAGATCCGCGATGGCTAGCTTTGAGCGGCGTCTTAATGGGTTTTGCGCTCTCGGTTAAGGCGTTGGCTCTCATTCCATTTACGCTGCTAACGATATTCCTAATATTCGAAGGTACGAAATACAAGAACCTTAGGTGGTATCTCAGTCTTGCGGTCATCATAGGATGTCCGTTCTACATTAAGTCCTGGATTTGGACCGGCAACCCGGTCTATCCCTATGCCTATAGTGTCTTCGGCGGAAAATACTGGGACGCATCGATGGCAGCCGGGTATGCGAGCGAGCAGCGAAGCTTCGGGCAGAATGGAAATCGAACTTCGATCGCAGAAGATTCAGCCGGCTCTTATCCTGAATGGAAGCCGGAAAGTACCGCGGGACGAATTCAGAACGCCTTCCTCGCTCCGTTCGAGCTAATCGCAATTCCCCGGATCTTTTATAACCGTAATGACCCCGGCGTCCACTCGCACCTCGGGTTCTTGTTTTTGGCGCTTCCTTCGCTGCTGTTAATCCGCAAAAGCCCCGCATCGAAAGCAACGTGGCTCGGGCTGTTTGCCGGCGCCTGGTTCCTGATCTGGTCGCAGACGATGCAATATGTCCGGTACATCGTGCCGTCGATCCCTCTGCTTGCCCTTGCCGGCGGTGAGAGCGCCGCGCTTATCGGCGCAACCAGGCCTTTTCTCAAGGCAGCGATTTGGGCGGCGGCGCTCTTCCAGTCCGGTCTGGCTATCGCGCACTTCGGTCCGGCCATTCCGGACCAGATAGAAAGGATTTTGGATCCCGATGCCCGGGAAAGCTACCTGGCTTCCCAGGTCAACATCTACGAGTCGGTCCAATGGCTGAACCGAAATACTCCAAAAGACGTCGGGGTCGTGCTATATGAGGAAACGCGCGGCTTCTATCTCGATAGGCCGTATCTCTGGGGGAACGGCCCTCATTCGCTGTATATCCCGTATAGCCAGCTTGCGGATGGAGGGGATATGGTGGATTGGTTCGTGGCTCATGGGATCCGTTATGCCCTGCTAAACCTTCAGCAATCGCAGAAGCTACGGGAACCGGGCGCCGCCCGGCGCCTTCACGATGCTGTCCGGAACGGCGCCCTCGCCCGCCTGGCATTCGAATGGTACACTCCGGACATGCAAGACGAACGTTGGCGCCGGCTTCTCGGTGATGCGCTCCATTCGGGTTCCGCGATCATTATTCCCGAGGCATGCGCCCGAGCTGCGGTTGTTATACAATTCCGGCCAAAGAGAGCGGGGAAATAGCCGAAGTTGAAACGACCTGCTTTTCTTGCAACCGCTCCGCCCCTCTCACCACTCCCATCCAGGCCCGAGCCTTTGACGCTGAAATGGCGCGTTGTTCTGGTGCTCATCCTGCTTTCCTATGTTTGCCTTGCGGCGCTCCACCTTCATGCCACCCCGATTGCGCACGATTCTACTTCGAACTACATCAACGCTCCCGACGAGGCTGCGCATCTCCAATACGTCCGAGCGCTTGCACTTACCGGGCACCCGCCGGTCCGCGGAGACAAGGACTATCCAACTTATGAGTGGCATCAACCGCCGCTCTACTATCTTCTCGCCCGGACAGTCTACGGCGCCGGACCTTACGCCATTCGATGGCTTGGAATACTGCTGGGCACGTTTTCGCTCTTGATTGTTTTTCAGGCTGCCCGCTACGCAATCCCCGACGATCCGCCGGCGAGCGTTCTTGCAACGGGATTCGCAGCCCTGCTCCCCATGCGGCATGCAATCACGTCGTCTATCGGAAACGACGTCCTGGTCGAGACGCTCTTTGGACTATTCCTGCTGCTGGTGCTGTATTCGATTCGAAGCGGATTTTCGCACCGGAAGGCAATTGCCCTTGGATTGACGCTTGGGATTACACTATTGACGAAAGCAACCGGCGCTCTGCTTGTGCCGGTATTCATCGTATCACTCTTCATTCTCTGGAAGCAAGGCGAGGCTCGCCGCACGGTGGCATTACACGGAGCAATGTCCCTGCTGATCGCGGCGGCCCTCGTTTTCCCGTGGTATGCACGAAATTACCGGCTCTACAATGAGATAACACCCGCCAGGCTGTTTCTGCAAGAATTTCAGACAACTAAGAAGGCCAGCGACATCATCGGTCACCACGCATTCACCGCCGATTGGTGGACGGGCGATTTGGTAGAATCTCAGGAGGTGCCGGTCTCAGAGTATATCGAGACTGTCGCGAACTGGACCTTTCGAACGTTCTTTGCGGCCTACTCACCCCCGCAATACGCGCATATCGGTCTTCCCGCATTTATGCCTCCGGTCTACTACGTGCCATACGCGGCGATTGGCGCGCTTTCTGTAGCCGGGCTGATCGGTCTTCACAGGCGGCGCAAGTCGGAATTCGAACCTCCCCAGCTTGCGTTCATCAGCATATTGTTCGTGACATTTATTCTGGTCGTTGCCGGATTCATCGGATTCAATTGCACGTTCTTCCAAACCCAGGGTCGTTACGTGTACCCGGCCTTGCTTCCTGTATCTCTACTCTTCGCAATCGGCTTACGCGGCGCCATATCCCCCCACCGCCGAGATGCGGCAGTTATAGGAGTCCTTCTCCTTTTCTTCGTACTGGCAATAGCATTTTATGCCGCCGGCGTTCAGCCGGCATATACGTGAGGAGAGCGCGCCGATTCACGACAGTCCGGACGAGTACGCAGTTCTATGCGATAATACATCTATGCAGGTCATCACTCACACCGCCGAAGAAACTCAGAATCTAGCCGCTGAGATTGGCAGCAAGTTAGGTATCGGAGATTGCATACTGATCGAAGGGGTATTAGGAGCCGGAAAAACTACTTTTGTACAGGGACTTGCGCGGGGGATGGGACTGTCCGCCCCCGTAACCAGTCCAACCTTTGTGCTGGTGCACGAGTATCGCGAAGGCGCGAAGAGACTTTACCATCTGGATCCTTATCGGTTGGACTCGACCGAGGAAATCGCAGACCTCGGGTTTGATGAGCTTGTGGACGCAGGGACGGTCGTTGTCGAATGGGCCGGGCGACTGGGACCGCTTACTCCTGAAGAGCACCTGAAAGTTCTGATCCGGATCCTGCCGGACGACCGTAGAAGTATTGAATTCATCCCGGCAGGAACGAGATACGCGGATATCGTCGGTCAGATGAGGAAAGCCCGATGTTGATCCTGGCCGTGGAAACGACGGCTGATCTCTGCTCCGTCGCAGTACGAGACGCGGATGGCACTCTGGTCGAGCGCTCGTTCCGGCATCGGATGCACCTCTCGGAACGACTGATCGGCGACGCGAACTCTGTGCTTCAGGATGCAGGAATCGAGCTTGCCGATTTGGATGGGCTCACGGTAGGAATTGGACCCGGATCGTTCACCGGAGTGCGTATAGGCGTTACCACGGTCAAGACATGGGCTGACTTGCTGGGAATGCCAGTCGTCGGTGTAACGAGCCTCGATGCGCTCGCGGAAGAGCTCCGCTTCGAGCGCGGCGCACTCATCGTACCGCTTGTCCGCGCCCGGCCCGGCTCCGTGTACGCCGGATTCTACCTGGCAGGCGAAGACGGTGTCATGGAAGCTATTAAGCCGCAGGTTTTATCGATAAGCGAATTGGTTGATAGAATTGGCATTAGAACCGAGCCCCGCGTCATCCTCTGCGGCGACGGCTGGAAAAAGAACGAAAACGAAATCCGAAGCAAGCTCGACAGCAGGGCCGGAAGCGTAATTGCCGCCCCGATTGTCGCGCCGCGAGCCTCGATGCTTGCCGCGATCGCCGAACGCCGAATTCTGCTTGGTCAAGTGGACAATCCGCTCGAGCTCGTACCCTACTACTTGTCCGAGCCCCCGATCGATCCCCGCGTTGAGGCCAGAATGGCAGCCATCAACCTGCACACGACAGTTAATGGAGAAAATGCCGGATCGCAGTAAACACCATTGCGACACCGTGGCGGTTGCAAACGTCGATCGTCTCTTGGTCTTTCACAGAGCCGCCCGGCTGGATGATTGCCTTAATCCCGGCCGCTATCGCCGCTTCCGGGCCGTCGGGAAACGGGAAAAAGGCGTCCGACGCCATCACCGTTC